>NZ_JBKFSQ010000012.1:0-107596 GCF_046569525.1 Salmonella sp. 741265055_HSA
TTATTGACTCAATAAGTCATTTCTGGACGGGGTGTTCCCCGCGCCAGCGGGGATAAACCGTCGGAGTGGACACATCACGCGACAATGGGGAGGTGTTCCCCGCGCCAGCGGGGATAAACCGTTTTAAGTTTTAAATTTTTTAATTTATATAAAGTGTTCCCCGCGCCAGCGGGGATAAACCGGGTCAGACATTGAATATAATTTAAAATCTATGGTGTTCCCCGCGCCAGCGGGGATAAACCGAAAAATATTTAAAAAGTAGTTTTGATTATACTGTGTTCCCCGCGCCAGCGGGGATAAACCGTAGCTGGGGCGTCGGCGTATGCTAATTGATGTGTGTTCCCCGCGCCAGCGGGGATAAACCGATTTAGATTATAATTTAGCTGATTCTGAATTGGTGTTCCCCGCGCCAGCGGGGATAAACCGTTGAAAATATAAACATAAAATCGATTTTGAAAGTGTTCCCCGCGCCAGCGGGGATAAACCGAATATTTACACCATTGGAATTGACGGCGTGCTGTGTTCCCCGCGCCAGCGGGGATAAACCGATAATTTAATTTCGTATTCGCCATTTGAACAAGTGTTCCCCGCGCCAGCGGGGATAAACCGAAGATTATATTAAATATCGTACACAATTTAAAGTGTTCCCCGCGCCAGCGGGGATAAACCGACACTATTTCACGAGCTGTTTATAATTCTAAAGTGTTCCCCGCGCCAGCGGGGATAAACCGTAAAAACATCCTTTGATGTTGCTGAATTTAAAGTGTTCCCCGCGCCAGCGGGGATAAACCGGTTATTACATCACTATCTTTTTGCGATAATTTGTGTTCCCCGCGCCAGCGGGGATAAACCGTTTTGATATACATCAGAATAGTTCTGACTGTTGTGTTCCCCGCGCCAGCGGGGATAAACCGGTAAATATGTTGTTTCAACGTGAAATTTAGCTGTGTTCCCCGCGCCAGCGGGGATAAACCGACGACATCGCGCAGGCTATCTGGACGGCGGCAGTGTTCCCCGCGCCAGCGGGGATAAACCGGCGAGGGCGACGTCATCAACATGAAAAAAGACGTGTTCCCCGCGCCAGCGGGGATAAACCGCGTTAACTAAAACGAACAAAACAGGGAAATCAGTGTTCCCCGCGCCAGCGGGGATAAACCGCGCCCCACCAGCGCCGCATCCAGTTTCTGACCGTGTTCCCCGCGCCAGCGGGGATAAACCGTCTGGCGGCGGGTAAACTGTATATTAACGTTGGTGTTCCCCGCGCCAGCGGGGATAAACCGTAAATAAATTAATTAACACGGTTACAGTAGAAGTGTTCCCCGCGCCAGCGGGGATAAACCGCCAGAAAAACGCGTAGAGGGACAGCCTGTACAGTGTTCCCCGCGCCAGCGGGGATAAACCGTTTATATTGGGAACCTGATATACAGTGGGCGGGTGTTCCCCGCGCCAGCGGGGATAAACCGGAGTTCAACGAGTCGGATCGTACTGGTAGTGGGTGTTCCCCGCGCCAGCGGGGATAAACCGTAAATGAAAATGACATAGTATTATCATTAAAAGTGTTCCCCGCGCCAGCGGGGATAAACCGGCGCTTCCGGTATTAGTGATTATGTAGATTATGTGTTCCCCGCGCCAGCGGGGATAAACCGCATTTTTAGTTAAACTAGCTAATAATATATTAGTGTTCCCCGCGCCAGCGGGGATAAACCGGCCGTTGGCGGTGATTTAGGTGAGGAATTTATGTGTTCCCCGCGCCAGCGGGGATAAACCGCCATACTTTAATCCAACAATTTCAACAACTTGGTGTTCCCCGCGCCAGCGGGGATAAACCGTGACGGATGCATTTTCATTGCCATTAGCTAAAGTGTTCCCCGCGCCAGCGGGGATAAACCGACTCAAGAGAAATTAAATTTCCTGCGCTTGCTGTGTTCCCCGCGCCAGCGGGGATAAACCGTTATTGGTATTCGTGATGGGAGTGGTGACTGCGTGTTCCCCGCGCCAGCGGGGATAAACCGGAACAGTATTTAGGTGTTTTAAATGTTCGTATGTGTTCCCCGCGCCAGCGGGGATAAACCGCCCGCGAAAATCGCGGGCTCCTCACTGAATCTGTGTTCCCCGCGCCAGCGGGGATAAACCGCAATAGGGACAATCATTAACAATGCTGTTAACGTGTTCCCCGCGCCAGCGGGGATAAACCGCCGGGAAAAGACCGGCACAGCCCGGACGATATGTGTTCCCCGCGCCAGCGGGGATAAACCGGTAAACTCGCCGCCGTATGTAAGAGCCAGCAAGTGTTCCCCGCGCCAGCGGGGATAAACCGTTTTAATCTCAGCGGTGAGTACCGGCTTGGTGGTGTTCCCCGCGCCAGCGGGGATAAACCGCTGAGCGCTCCTTTTTCTGATGCCATGTTAGAGTGTTCCCCGCGCCAGCGGGGATAAACCGTTGACGCACAGAAACCAGTTGCGTGGCTAGTGGTGTTCCCCGCGCCAGCGGGGATAAACCGGCTGCGCGAGAAACAGAGCGCAAAACAGCGGTGTGTTCCCCGCGCCAGCGGGGATAAACCGTTTACCCCCTGTTTACTGCAATAGCGCGGATAGTGTTCCCCGCGCCAGCGGGGATAAACCGTGATCGGTCCCCGCCAGCACCTCTCCGGTACTGTGTTCCCCGCGCCAGCGGGGATAAACCGGCCGGACTCAACGGCGAGAACGTCGGGGATTTGTGTTCCCCGCGCCAGCGGGGATAAACCGGGTCTTGTTTTTTTAGCAACGTCATCGCGCCAGTGTTCCCCGCGCCAGCGGGGATAAACCGAGAGCTGTGACACTGTTTTACGGGTTGACTATGTGCTCCCCGCGCCAGCGGGGATAAACCGCGCGGGTGGAGTCGTGAAAAACAATTTGACGAGTGTTCCCCGCGCCAGCGGGGATAAACCGCAACGAGTGCAGCAGATTTGATTAATTTGCAAGTGTTCCCCGCGCCAGCGGGGATAAACCGCGCGAATCATCACCTGCCGCGACCGTCCCCGCGTGTTCCCCGCGCCAGCGGGGATAAACCGCGGTGTATCGTTCGAAATGTTTTTGAGTTGGTGTGTTCCCCGCGCCAGCGGGGATAAACCGGTCCCCATATAGTTTGTGATCGTCTGCGTATCGTGTTCCCCGCGCCAGCGGGGATAAACCGATTAATTTCAGCGTGATCGGTTCGGCTGTATTGTGTTCCCCGCGCCAGCGGGGATAAACCGAAGATGCTGCCGGATGCTATTAAACCGGAACACGTGTTCCCCGCGCCAGCGGGGATAAACCGACTCCACAAGCACGCAGCAGCGAACGGACTTAGTGTTCCCCGCGCCAGCGGGGATAAACCGACTCGCGCCATCATGCTGGCAGGGATGGATGCGTGTTCCCCGCGCCAGCGGGGATAAACCGCGGGCAACGTACTGATCAAGCGCTGCGGCGCTGTGTTCCCCGCGCCAGCGGGAATAAACCGCCCATTTCCAGCGCTAACTCGTACATCGTCTCGTGTTCCCCGCGCCAGCGGGGATAAACCGGCGCAGCGAGTTGAATGTCTGGTGCGCGGCTGGTGTTCCCCGCGTCAGCGGGGATAAACCGACGGCACGCAGTTGCCGACGCTATTTTTTGTGGTGTTCCCCGCGCCAGCAGGGATAAACCGAGAAACGAGAGCCAGATAATCGCTATAGCGGGGTGTTCCCCGCGCCAGCGGGGATAAACCGGGGGGCGTTCCGCAGTCGGCAAGGGCTGAAAAATGTTCCCCGCGCCAGCGGGGATAAACACGTTTCACCAGCATATCAGGACGTTTTTTCCGCCTTCGCCAGCTCTTTTACCAACGGCAGCATTATCCGCACTACATCGCGGCTACGGCGCTCAATCCGCCCTGGCAGTGCCTTGTCAATATGCTGTTGATTATCAAGCCGTACGTCGTGCCAGCTATTGCCGTTCGGGAAGGATGCATTTTTCACGCGTTGCTGGTATCCGTCTTTTTTACCCAGATTCCAGTTCGTCGCCTCAACAGAAAGCACCGATATTCCCGCTTTATCGAAAACCTCCGCATCATTACAGCAACCCGTTCCTTTGGGGTAGGATGGATTGCGTCCCGGATTGGTGTTGGCGGCGATACCATAACGGCGCGCAATCGCTAATGCCCGATCGCGGGTCAGTGTACGCACCGCTTCCGGCGTATTTTTCCCGCTATTAAAATAGAGCTTGTCGCCAACAATCAGGTTATCGAGATTAATGACCAGTAGCGTATTTTTCTTCTCAGCGTCACTCATTCGTTTGAGTAAATTTTCCGCGCCTAGCTTTCCCTCTTCTTCCCCACTGGTGGCGATAAAACGAATCCCATAATGGGTCGGTATATCTTTCAGGCGCGCCGCCAGTTCCAGCATAACGCCTAATCCCGCGGCATTATCATCCATTCCCTGTAACGTTAAACCGCCCAGATTGGCATCGACATCAGCGTCGCTCTGCGGAGCGTAGGTATCCAGATGCGCCATAATGATGATCTGTTGCGGCACGCGCCCTTCATGGGCAGCGATGACCGTGCTGCCCGTCACGTTATGCCAGTTTTTGCGATTATCCTTCGTGGTATAAATAAATCGGCTATTAAACGTTCGAATATCGCTTTGGTATCCCATCTGGGTAAATTGTTGGCGTAAATAATCGGCAGATAACATCTCGGCGGGAGAGCCAGTCATTCTCCCGGGAAAAAAGGTGGCGATATGTCGTGCCTGAGTATTCGCTATTTCACCAGGCTCTGGTGATGCTGCTTGTGCAGGAAGGATAAAGCCTACGCCGAGCGCCAGAATGACGGCAAAGCGGCGCGTTGCGGAAAACATAATGAGTCCTTAAATACAGAACAAAATTTTACGTGGTTAGTATGAAACCGCGATCGTGTTAATACAATTTCATTTGCTCCTAAATGCTGGCAATCCGGTACGTTAAGCATTTTTTGATATTGGTTTTTGGGCCGCGTTATTCCTTTGAGGAACTACTCATTCCAATTCGTCATTTCATTCACTCTCCTGCGCTCCCTATAGTCGTGTAATCGAAATGTTTAGCAAAAAACGGTATTGCAAAGGAACGGTTATGGATCAAAAACGACTCACCCACCTGCGGCAACTGGAGGCGGAAAGTATCCACATTATCCGTGAAGTGGCAGCGGAATTCGCTAATCCGGTCATGCTGTACTCCATTGGTAAAGACTCCAGCGTCATGCTGCATCTGGCACGTAAGGCGTTTTATCCGGGTACGTTACCGTTCCCGCTATTGCACGTTGATACCGGTTGGAAATTCCGTGAGATGTACGCCTTTCGCGATCGTACCGCCAACGCATACGGCTGCGAATTGCTGGTACATAAAAATCCGGAAGGCGTGGCGATGGGCATCAATCCGTTCGTTCACGGTAGCGCTAAACACACCGATATTATGAAAACCGAAGGGTTAAAGCAGGCGCTGAATAAGTACGGTTTTGATGCCGCGTTCGGCGGCGCACGGCGCGATGAGGAAAAATCCCGCGCGAAAGAACGTATTTACTCCTTTCGTGACCGTTTCCATCGCTGGGACCCGAAAAATCAGCGGCCAGAGTTGTGGCGTAACTATAACGGTCAGATTAATAAAGGCGAAAGTATACGCGTCTTCCCACTCTCCAACTGGACAGAGCAGGATATCTGGCAATACATCTGGCTGGAAAACATCGACATCGTGCCGCTGTACCTGGCTGCTGAACGCCCGGTTCTGGAACGTGACGGCATGTTGATGATGGTGGATGACGATCGTATCGATCTCCAGCCTGGCGAAGTCATCAAAAAAAGGATGGTGCGCTTCCGTACACTTGGCTGTTGGCCGCTCACCGGGGCGGTGGAATCCCACGCGCAAACGCTGCCGGAAATTATCGAAGAGATGCTGGTTTCTACCACTAGCGAGCGCCAGGGGAGGATGATTGACCGCGATCAGGCGGGGTCGATGGAGCTTAAAAAACGTCAGGGGTATTTCTAAGGAGCCGCCATGAACACCATACTTGCACAACAAATCGCCAATGAAGGCGGCGTCGAAGCCTGGATGATGGCCCAACAACACAAAAGCCTGCTGCGTTTTTTAACCTGTGGCAGCGTTGATGACGGTAAAAGTACGCTGATAGGTCGTTTGCTGCACGATACCCTGCAAATTTATGAAGATCAGCTCTCTTCTCTGCATAATGACAGTAAACGTCATGGCACGCAGGGAGAAAAACTCGATCTGGCGCTGCTGGTAGATGGGCTGCAGGCCGAGCGTGAGCAGGGCATTACTATTGACGTCGCGTACCGCTATTTCTCCACTGAAAAACGAAAATTTATTATCGCCGACACGCCGGGCCATGAACAATATACCCGTAATATGGCGACCGGAGCGTCCACCTGCGATCTGGCGATCCTACTGATCGACGCGCGTAAAGGCGTGCTGGATCAGACGCGTCGCCATAGCTTTATCTCCACTCTGTTGGGGATCAAACACCTGGTGGTGGCAATCAACAAAATGGATCTCGTTGACTACCGCGAAGAGACCTTCGCCCGTATTCGCGAAGATTACCTGACCTTTGCTGAACAGTTGCCGGGCGATCTGGACATTCGCTTTGTCCCGCTTTCGGCGCTGGAAGGGGATAATGTCGCCGCGCAGAGCGCGAACATGCGCTGGTACAGCGGTCCGACGCTGCTGGAAGTCCTGGAAACGGTAGACATACAGCGTGCGGTAGACCGGCAGCCGATGCGCTTTCCGGTACAATACGTCAATCGCCCGAATCTTGATTTTCGGGGGTATGCCGGCACTCTGGCGTCTGGTAGCGTCAAAGTCGGAGAGCGCATTAAAGTGCTGCCGTCCGGCGTGGAATCCAGCGTGGCGCGTATCGTCACTTTTGATGGCGATAAAGAAGAAGCCTGTGCGGGCGAAGCCATTACCCTGGTACTCAACGACGACATTGATATTAGCCGCGGCGATCTGCTGCTGGCGGCAAACGAGACGCTGGCACCTGCGCGGCACGCCGCGATCGATGTGGTATGGATGGCGGAACAGCCGCTGGCACCGGGCCAAAGCTACGACGTTAAACTCGCGGGTAAGAAAACCCGCGCGCGTATCGAGGCTATTCGCTATCAGATTGATATCAACAATCTGACCCAACGAGACGTCGAGAGCCTGCCGTTAAACGGTATTGGTCTGGTGGAGATGACATTCGATGAGCCGCTCGCGCTGGATATTTATCAGCAAAATCCGGTGACGGGCGGGCTGATTTTTATCGACCGACTTTCTAACGTCACCGTCGGCGCTGGCATGGTGCGGGAACTGGATGAACGCGGAGCGACGCCGCCCGTGGAATACAGTGCGTTTGAGCTGGAGCTGAATGCGCTGGTACGCCGTCATTTTCCGCACTGGGACGCCCGCGATTTGCTGGGAGATAAACATGGCGCTGCATGATGAGAACGTGGTCTGGCACTCTCATCCCGTTACTGTCGCCGCCCGTGAACAGCTCCACGGCCACCGTGGCGTGGTGCTGTGGTTTACCGGACTCTCCGGTTCGGGAAAATCAACGGTGGCCGGCGCGCTGGAAGAGGCGTTACATCAGCGTGGCGTCAGTACCTACCTGTTGGATGGCGATAATGTGCGCCACGGTTTGTGCCGTGATTTAGGCTTTAGCGATGCCGATCGCCAGGAAAATATCCGGCGGGTAGGCGAAGTGGCCAGTCTGATGGCGGACGCCGGTCTGATTGTTTTGACGGCATTTATTTCTCCACACCGCGCCGAGCGGCAACGGGTAAAAGAGCGCGTCGGCCACGATCGTTTTATCGAGATTTATGTCAATACGCCGCTGGCTATCTGTGAACAGCGCGATCCTAAAGGGTTGTATAAAAAAGCGCGCGTGGGCGAGTTGCGTAACTTTACCGGTATCGACGCCATTTACGAAGCGCCTGACTCGCCCCAGGTTCATCTTAATGGTGAACAATTAGTAACAAATTTGGTTTCCCAATTATTAGACCTGCTGAGACGGCGCGATATTATCAGATCCTGAGACACCACCGGGCTTGTATGCCCGGTATGGTCAAGGTTACAGGATTTAATATGCGTAATAGCCATAACATTACTTTCACAAGGTCAGACGCCTTCATGGTCGACGATGACGCCACCAGTGCATTTCCGGGGGCGGTGGTCGGCTTTGTGTCATGGCTGCTGGCGTTGGGGATCCCTTTTCTGCTTTATGGCCCTAACACACTGTTTTTTTTCCTCTATACCTGGCCCTTTTTCCTCGCATTAATGCCGGTATCGGTGATTATCGGTATTGCGTTGCATCTGCTGGTAAAGGGCAAAATACTTTTTAGCATCATGTTTACTCTACTGGCGGTAGGTGCGCTGTTCGGCGTGTTATTTATATGGCTACTAGGGTAGGTGGGTTATCACTGCGCCTCCGGTCATAATTCAAACCGTAACCAACAATGAGATTATGTTCTCCTTACTCGGGTATACGTAACATCCGGCAAATGTGGTACATTTGCCGGCGTTGTCGCGGCAATCCCGTCCTGAATGTGGCGTCACAGAGGACGTTATGGGATGATGATGCCGTTTTTCAGGGGGCAGGATGGGTAAACTAACGCTGCTGTTGCTGGCTTTACTGGTCTGGCTACAGTACTCGCTGTGGTTCGGTAAGAACGGCATACATGACTATAGCCGCGTCAACGATGATGTGGTCGCGCAGCAGGCGACAAACGCCAAACTTAAAGCGCGTAACGATCAGCTTTTTGCCGAAATTGACGATCTCAATGGCGGCCAGGAAGCGATTGAGGAGCGCGCGCGCAATGAACTTAGCATGACCAAACCGGGCGAAACCTTCTATCGTCTGGTGCCTGACGCCTCAAAACGCGCGGCAACGGCGGGGCAAACTCATCGATAAACCATCCAGGGATTTAACATGGCAGCCACTTTATTGGACGTTTGCGCCGTGGTGCCGGCTGCCGGATTTGGCCGCCGAATGCAAACAGAATGTCCTAAGCAGTATCTCTCAATCGGTAATAAAACCATTCTGGAGCACTCAGTTCATGCGCTGCTGGCGCATCCTCGGGTGACACGCGTTGTTATTGCTATCAGCCCTGGCGATCATCGCTTTGCCCAACTTCCGCTGGCGAATCATCCGCAAATCACCGTTGTGGATGGCGGCAACGAACGCGCTGATTCCGTTTTGGCCGGGTTACAGGCCGTTGCAAAGGCGCAGTGGGTGCTGGTGCACGACGCGGCAAGACCCTGTTTGCATCAGGATGACCTTGCGCGGTTGCTGACCATCAGCGAAAACAGCCGGGTCGGCGGTATCCTCGCCAGTCCGGTGCGCGACACCATGAAACGCGGCGAACCAGGGAAAAACGCTATTGCCCATACCGTAGAGCGCGCCGATTTATGGCACGCGCTCACCCCGCAGTTTTTCCCCCGCGAACTCTTGCACGATTGTCTGACGCGTGCGCTGAATGAAGGCGCGACCATCACCGACGAAGCGTCAGCGCTGGAGTATTGTGGTTTTCATCCGGCGCTGGTAGAAGGTCGCGCGGATAACATCAAGGTCACCCGCCCGGAAGATCTGGCGCTGGCGGAATTTTATCTGACCCGAACCATCCACCAGGAGAAAGCATAATGCGAATTGGACACGGTTTTGACGTACACGCGTTTGGCGGAGAAGGGCCGATTATTATTGGCGGCGTGCGTATCCCTTATGAAAAAGGGCTATTGGCGCATTCCGATGGCGATGTGGCGTTACATGCGCTGACCGATGCGCTGCTGGGCGCGGCGGCGCTTGGCGATATCGGCAAGCTCTTCCCGGATACCGATCCGGCATTTAAGGGAGCGGATAGCCGCGAACTGCTGCGTGAAGCCTGGCGTCGTATTCAGGCGAAGGGGTACACCCTCGGCAACGTGGATGTCACCATTATTGCGCAGGCGCCGAAAATGCTGCCGCATATTCCGCAAATGCGCGTCTTTATCGCCGAAGATCTCGGCTGCCATATGGATGACGTTAACGTGAAGGCGACGACGACGGAAAAGCTCGGATTTACCGGACGCGGAGAAGGCATTGCCTGCGAAGCGGTCGCGCTGCTGATGAAGGCGGCGAAATGACAGAGTTTGACAATCTCACCTGGCTGCACGGAAAACCACAAGGTAGCGGATTGCTGAAAGCGAATCCGGAAGATTTTGTGGTGGTTGAAGATTTAGGCTTTACGCCGGATGGTGAAGGCGAGCACATTCTGCTGCGTATTTTGAAAAACGGTTGCAATACCCGTTTTGTCGCTGACGCGCTGGCGAAATTCCTGAAAATTCACGCTCGCGAAGTGAGCTTTGCCGGGCAAAAAGATAAACACGCCGTTACCGAGCAGTGGCTGTGCGCGCGCGTGCCGGGGAAAGAGATGCCCGATTTCAGCGCCTTTCAGCTGGAAGGTTGTAAAGTGCTGGAATACGCGCGTCACAAGCGTAAGCTGCGTTTAGGCGCGCTGAAAGGCAATGCCTTTACGCTGGTGTTGCGTGAAATAAGCGATCGCCGCGATGTCGAAACACGATTGCAGGCGATTCGCGATGGCGGCGTGCCGAACTATTTTGGCGCACAGCGATTCGGCATTGGCGGCAGCAACTTGCAGGGCGCGCTGCGCTGGGCGCAAAGTAACGCGCCAGTGCGCGATCGCAATAAACGCAGTTTTTGGTTGTCGGCGGCACGTAGCGCGTTGTTTAATCAAATTGTTCACCAGCGGCTGAAGAAACCAGACTTTAATCAAGTTGTTGACGGCGATGCGCTACAATTAGCGGGGCGTGGAAGCTGGTTCGTCGCGACATCTGAAGAACTGCCTGAATTGCAGCGCCGGGTAGACGAAAAAGAGCTGATGATTACAGCGTCGTTGCCGGGCAGCGGAGAGTGGGGAACACAGCGTGCGGCGCTGGCGTTTGAGCAAGATGCCATTGCCCAGGAAACGGTGTTGCAATCGCTGTTGCTGCGCGAAAAAGTAGAGGCGTCGCGCAGAGCGATGCTGCTTTATCCGCAACAATTAAGCTGGAACTGGTGGGATGACGTGACCGTCGAGTTACGTTTCTGGCTGCCCGCAGGCAGTTTTGCCACCAGCGTAGTAAGGGAACTGATCAACACAATGGGTGATTATGCGCATATTGCTGAGTAACGATGACGGGGTTCACGCGCCCGGTATACAAACGCTGGCGAAAGCGCTGCGTGAGTTTGCTGATGTACAGGTCGTAGCCCCGGATCGTAACCGCAGCGGCGCGTCTAATTCCCTCACGCTGGAATCTTCGCTTCGTACTTTTACCTTTGATAATGGCGATATCGCCGTACAGATGGGGACGCCGACCGATTGCGTCTATCTGGGCGTTAATGCCTTAATGCGTCCGCGTCCGGATATTGTCGTTTCCGGTATTAACGCGGGTCCGAATCTGGGCGATGATGTGATCTATTCCGGTACTGTCGCCGCGGCGATGGAAGGTCGTCATCTCGGCTTTCCGGCATTAGCGGTCTCCCTTAACGGCTATCAACATTATGATACGGCTGCAGCCGTGACTTGCGCGCTTTTGCGAGGGTTAAGCCGGGAGCCGTTGCGTACCGGGCGTATTCTCAACGTGAATGTCCCGGATCTACCGTTAGCGCAGGTTAAAGGCATCCGCGTGACTCGCTGCGGTAGCCGCCATCCAGCGGATAAAGTGATCCCGCAGGAAGATCCGCGCGGTAATACATTGTACTGGATTGGCCCGCCGGGCGATAAATACGATGCCGGGCCGGATACCGATTTCGCGGCGGTGGATGAAGGCTACGTCTCCGTCACGCCGTTGCATGTGGATTTAACCGCGCACAGCGCGCATGATGTGGTTTCAGACTGGTTAGACAGCGTGGGAGTTGGCACGCAATGGTAAGTGGACGTGTACAGGCTCTTCTTGAACAATTGCGCGCGCAGGGCATCAGAGATGAGCAGGTGCTTAATGCGCTTGCTGCAGTGCCGCGCGAGAAATTTATTGATGAAGCGTTTGAACATAAGGCCTGGGAAAATATCGCTTTGCCGATAGGCCAGGGTCAGACGATTTCGCAGCCCTATATGGTGGCGCGAATGACGGAACTGCTCGAACTGACGCCGCAATCCAGGGTGCTGGAAATTGGCACCGGTTCCGGCTATCAGACGGCGATTCTGGCGCATCTGGTGCATCACGTTTGCTCCGTTGAGCGGATTAAGGGGCTGCAATGGCAGGCGCGCCGCCGCCTGAAGCAGCTCGATTTACATAATGTTTCTACCCGTCATGGCGATGGCTGGCAAGGCTGGCAGGCGCGTGCGCCGTTTGACGCTATCATTGTGACGGCCGCGCCGCCGGAAATTCCTACCGCGCTCATGGCACAGTTGGATGAAGGCGGCATTCTTGTTCTGCCCGTGGGCGATGAGCAGCAGTTTTTGAAACGCGTGCGTCGCCGGGGCGGCGAATTTATTATCGATACCGTGGAGGCCGTTCGCTTCGTCCCGTTAGTCAAGGGAGAGCTGGCCTAGTTTGCCCTGCAAACAACCACTATTACGCCTGATGAAGCCGAAACGAATACCTGGAGTTTTCCTGGTTATTCCCGGTGGGTTAAGCGTATCGTGAACACATTTTCCCGTGTTCACTTAATGCGTTGCACGGTTCTTACGTCACTGGTTGTTAACCAAATTTTTTCCTGGGGGATAAATGAGCGCGGGAAGCCCAAAATTCACCGTTAGTCGCATTGCGGCACTATCACTGGTTTCACTATGGCTGGCAGGTTGTACCAGTTCGTCAAACCCTCCGGCGCCGGTCACGTCTGTGGACAGTGGTTCGTCATCAAATACCAATTCCGGGATGTTGATCACACCGCCGCCAAAAATGGGCACGACGACGCAACAAACGCCGCAACAAGCGCCGCAAATTCAACCCGTTCAGCGTCCTGTAACGCAGCCCATGCAAACTCAACCGGTCGCGGAACAGCCCGTGCAGATGGAAAATGGGCGAATTGTATACAATCGCCAGTATGGGAATATTCCGAAAGGTAGTTATGCGGGTGGCAGTACTTACACCGTGAAAAAGGGTGATACGCTTTTTTACATCGCCTGGATTACCGGGAACGATTTCCGCGATCTGGCCCAGAGAAACAGTATTTCTGCCCCGTATAGCCTGAATGTAGGGCAAACTTTGCAAGTTGGTAACGCATCCGGTACGCCAATTACTGGCGGAAATGCGATCACCCAGGCGGATGCAGCACAGCAAGGAGTTGTGACCAGGCCTGCACAAAATTCCACCGTTGCAGTTGCGTCTCAACCAACAATTACGTATTCTGAGGGCTCAGGTGAACAAAGTGCTAACAAAATGTTGCCAAATAACAAGCCTGCTGGGACGGTTGTCACAGCGCCTGTAACGGCACCAACGGTAAGCACGACCGAACCAAATGCAAGCAGTACGTCAACCAGCGCGCCGATTTCCGCATGGCGCTGGCCGACGGATGGCAAAGTGATCGAAAACTTTGGCGCTTCTGAAGGGGGCAATAAAGGGATCGACATTGCAGGCAGTAAGGGACAGGCTATCGTCGCAACCGCTAATGGGCGCGTCGTATATGCCGGTAACGCGCTGCGTGGTTACGGTAATCTTATTATCATCAAACATAACGATGATTACCTGAGTGCCTACGCCCATAATGATACGATGCTGGTCCGGGAACAACAGGAAGTTAAGGCGGGGCAAAAAATCGCTACTATGGGTAGCACCGGCACCAGCTCTACACGCTTGCATTTTGAAATTCGTTACAAGGGGAAATCCGTAAACCCGCTGCGTTATTTACCGCAGCGATAAAGCGGCGGAACCAGGCTTTGACTTGCTAGTTCCGTCAAGGGATCACGGGTAGGAGCCACCTTATGAGTCAGAATACGCTGAAAGTTCATGATTTAAATGAAGACGCGGAATTTGATGAGAACGGAGTAGAGGCTTTTGACGAAAAAGCCTTGAGTGAAGAGGAACCCAGTGATAACGACCTGGCTGAAGAAGAGCTGTTATCGCAAGGGGCCACACAGCGTGTGTTGGACGCGACTCAGCTTTACCTTGGTGAGATTGGGTATTCACCACTGTTAACAGCCGAAGAAGAAGTCTATTTTGCGCGTCGCGCACTGCGTGGGGATGTCGCTTCTCGCCGTCGCATGATTGAGAGTAACCTGCGTCTGGTGGTAAAAATTGCCCGCCGTTATGGCAATCGTGGACTGGCGTTGCTGGACCTGATTGAAGAGGGCAACCTGGGGCTTATCCGTGCAGTCGAGAAGTTTGACCCGGAACGCGGGTTCCGCTTCTCAACATACGCAACCTGGTGGATTCGCCAGACAATCGAACGGGCGATTATGAACCAAACCCGTACGATTCGCTTGCCGATTCACATTGTTAAAGAGCTGAACGTCTACCTGCGCACCGCACGTGAGTTGTCGCATAAACTGGACCACGAACCGAGTGCGGAAGAAATTGCAGAGCAACTGGATAAACCGGTTGATGATGTCAGCCGTATGCTTCGTCTCAACGAGCGCATTACCTCGGTAGACACCCCGCTGGGCGGTGATTCCGAAAAAGCGTTGCTGGACATCCTGGCCGATGAAAAAGAGAACGGTCCGGAAGACACCACGCAAGATGACGATATGAAACAGAGCATCGTCAAATGGTTGTTCGAACTGAACGCCAAACAGCGTGAAGTGCTGGCGCGCCGTTTCGGTCTGCTGGGATATGAAGCTGCGACACTGGAAGATGTAGGCCGTGAAATCGGTCTTACGCGTGAACGTGTTCGTCAGATTCAGGTTGAAGGCCTGCGCCGTCTGCGCGAAATTCTGCAGACGCAGGGGCTGAATATCGAAGCGCTGTTCCGCGAGTAAGTACTCTTGTCAAAAAAAAGCCAGTCGACAGACTGGCCTTTTTTTTACCGTTTGTCTTCTGCCAGCAGCGGCGGGATACTCGGCACCATTGGCGCGTCATCAATATCTTTTTGCGTCATGCGAAACGCTTGTGGATAGTGTTCGCGGCTGGTACGGCGTAACGGTTCGGTATCGCGCCAGGTATACAGACAATGCTGACACTGATATACCGTCCAGACTCCTTTTACCGGCGAAGTCGCCATGAGTTCAATATGTGCATCGGCACAGCGTGGACAAATCATCGGTTGCTCCTTATTTACGGTTGGCCAGCATGGCGGTCAGCTTTTCAGCCCAGGCTTTAGTTTCCGGTAAATCAACAACCGGCTGGCTATAGTGACCACGGTTATCTGGCGCAACCGGCGTGGTGGCGTCAATGATCAGCTTGTCGGTAATCCCCGCCGGGCTTGAGCCTGGGTCCAGCTCCAGGACGGACATATTCGGTAGCTGTACCAGATCGCCTGCCGGATTCACTTTCGACGACAACGCCCACATCACCTGTGGCAGATTGAATGGATCGACATCTTCATCGACCATGATCACCATCTTCACATATCCCAGACCGTGCGGCGTCGTCATCGCTCGCAGGCCCACCGCACGGGCAAAGCCGCCGTAGCGTTTTTTGGTCGAGATGATGGCCAGCAGGCCGTGGGTGTACATGGCGTTTACCGCCTGCACTTCCGGAAATTCGGCTTTCAACTGTTGATACAGTGGTACGCAGGTCGCCGGCCCCATCAGGTAGTCGATTTCCGTCCACGGCATACCTAAATAGAGCGATTCAAAAATGGGTTTGCTGCGGTAAGAGACCTTATCGATACGCACCACGGTCATGTTGCGACCGCCGGAATAGTGGCCGGTAAATTCGCCGAACGGTCCTTCAATTTCACGTTTACGGCTTTCGATGACCCCTTCAAGAATGACTTCAGATCCCCACGGTACATCAAAACCGGTCAGCGGCGCGGTGGCGATAGGATAGGGGCTTTCACGCAGCGCGCCTGCCATTTCATACTCTGACTGATCGTATTTCAGCGGCGTTGCGCCCATCAGGGTAATGATCGGATCGTTACCCAGCGTGATCGCAATCGGCAGATCTTCCCCGCGCTCTTCGGCTTTGTGCAGGTGCAATGCGATATCATGCATCGGCACTGGTTGCAGACCCAGCTTACGCTTGCCTTTAACTTCCATGCGGTAGATGCCGACATTCTGCTTGCCGAAGTTATCGGGATCGAGCGGATCGCGTGATACCACACAGGCTTTATCCAGATAGAATCCGCCGTCGCCGTCGTTCAGACGAAACAGCGGCAGGATATCAAACAGGTTGATTGCGTCGCCGTCGACGGTATTTTCCGCCCAGCCCGGATTCGCCCGTCGTTCCGGCGCTACCGGAAAATTGTCCCAGCGGCGAATAAATTCATCGATCTGTTTTTTAACCGGCGTGTTAGGCGGCAAACCCAGTGAGATGGCATGGTTCTGCCAGGAACCGATGGTATTCATCGCCACGCGGGCGTCGGTAAAACCACGAATATTGTCAAACCACAGCGCGGGCGCGCCATCGCCGATGCGTCCCGTTGCGTTGGCAGCGGCGGCGAGATCCGGCTCCGCATTCACTTCCTCGCTGATTTTCAGCAGTTGTCCCTGCTGATCCAGCGCATGTAAAAAACTGCGCAAATCATCAAATGCCATTATCCATTCTCCTGTGAAAAATTTGCTGCCTGTCGCAGTCCTTGCCAGCGACGCGCGCGCGTATGCTCCAGACCAAACTGATCGAGAACGCGCGCTACGATGTGCTGGATAATATCGTCAACGGTTTGCGGCAGGTTGTAGAACGCGGGCATGGGCGGCACTATCGCCACCCCCATACGAGAAAGCGCTAGCATGTTTTCCAGATGAATCGTGCTGAGCGGCATTTCCCGCGGCACAAGCACCAGCTTGCGACCCTCTTTCAACACGACATCGGCAGCGCGTCCCACCAGCCCCTCGGCATAGCCGGCGCGAACCCCCGCCAGTGTTTTCATACTGCAAGGGATAATAATCATGCCGTCGGTACGAAATGAGCCGGAGGAAATGGTCGCCGCCTGATCGGCCGGGCTATGACAATAATCTGCCAGGGCGGCTACCTCAGCGGGCGTGTAGGGCGTCTCCAGTTCAATAGTGGTTTTCGCCCACTTTGACATTACCAGATGCGTTTCAACATCAGGTATCGCCCGCAATGCCTGGAGTAGCTCGACGCCAAGCGGCGCGCCGGTCGCACCGGTCATCCCCACAATCAATCTCATTTCTTACCTCAAATATCGTTCGTATACGAACATTTTGATCAAAATACGCCCACACGGCCTTTGCGACAAGATCGCTCCCGACGCCTGCGCACGTTTAGCTAAAGCATTCGTCATTAAAAAACCGTGCATAAGTCGTTATGATAGAAAAAGTTAATTTATCCGGAGCGCTCATGGAGTTACGAAACACCGCGTTTCATCTGTTACGCCAACTTTTTCAGCAACATACCGCACGCTGGCAGCATGAACTACCGGAGCTCACCAAACCTCAATATGCGGTGATGCGCGTTATTGCTGAACATCCGGGTATTGAACAGGTCGATCTGACCGAAGCGGCGGTTAGCACTAAAGCGACGCTGGCGGAGATGTTAAGCCGGATGGAAAATCGTGGGCTGGTAAAGCGAGAAAACGATCCGCTGGATAAACGTCGGCGTTTTGTCTATCTCACCGTTCAGGGCCAAACGTTGCTCGCCGCCGCGATACCACTGGGGGATCGCGTTGACGATGAGTTTTTGGGGCGACTGAGCGCTGAAGAACGCGAACAGTTTACGCAACTGGTACGCAAGATGATGACGTAAGCGGCTTGCGCCGCCTCGCTATTTTTTGGCCATCAGCAGTGAGATATCCACTTTAGCCAGCGCCCGAATTGCGCTTTCCGGCAGGCCGTCATCGGTGACGATTTGGTTGAATTCCGCCAGCGGTAACGCCAGCCATGTAGCGACCTGGCCGTATTTGGTCGCGTCGCACACCAGAATTTTTTGGCGGCTGGCGCTGGCGACGGCCCGTTTCACCGTGACTTTATCTTCTGCCGGCGTTGAAATACCGCGCACGTTCCAGGAAGAGGCGGAAATAAAGGCCTGGTCAATCATCAGCCCGCGCAAAAGCGTCGCCGCGGCTTCACCGACGCACGACCGGTTTTCCCGGCATACCGCCCCGCCAGTGTGAATAATTGTGCAATCGCTATTGTCCATCAGGTAATCGGCGATAACGAAATCATTGGTCACCACCGTAAGTTTATTCATCGTAACCAGCTGCCTGGCAATCGCCAGCGTGGTAGTACCTGCATCAAGGTAGATACAGCTTTCTGGCTGTACCAGGCTGGCGGCCAGTTTGCCAATCGCCGCTTTCTGCGGCGTCGCCAGTTCGGTTTTGATCTGATGCGAGGGTTCGTGCGCCACGCGAGTCGATGATTGCACGCCGCCAGAGACCTGGATTACCGCGCCTTGCTGCTCCAGTTTTTGTAAATCACGGCGGATAGTCATGTGGGATACATGCATGCGCTCGGTCAGTTCAGCGATACTGACGATGCCTTTCTCCGCCACCATATCAAGAATGATTTGTCGACGCTCAGTAGGTATCAACGTCTGCTCCTTTCTTTAGTCCTGTCGCGATTTTACGCGATTTCTCGTCACAGCGTGTGAAGTTCTATGAGGATTGCCTTCACAAAAAATAACATATTTTGTTATTTTTTGTGAAACAACTCACCGCAATTGTTTACAAAAACGCCTATATTCACATAACAAAACATAATATCACGTAAATTAACATGGAGTGATAATGACAACAGGAACCGATTTTCATGTCGGCATTGTGGGGCTTGGCTCAATGGGAATGGGCGCTGCGCGTTCATGCCTGCGCGCCGGGCTTTCCACATGGGGGGCCGATCTTAACCCGCAAGCGTGCGCGAATCTTCTCGCTGAAGGGGCTTGTGGGGCTGCCGCCAGCGCCAGGGAGTTCGCCGGCGTCGTGGATGCGTTAGTCATTCTGGTCGTCAATGCCGCCCAGGTCAGACAGGTGTTATTCGGTGAGGATGGCGTCGCCCATCTGATGAAACCCGGAAGCGCGGTGATGGTCTCGTCTACGATCTCAAGCGCCGACGCGCAAGAGATCGCCGCGGCGTTGACGGCATTGAATCTTAACATGCTGGATGCGCCGGTTTCCGGCGGCGCGGTAAAAGCGGCGCAGGGCGAAATGACGGTGATGGCCTCCGGGAGCGAGGCGGCGTTTACCCGTCTGAAGCCTGTGCTGGAGGCCGTTGCCAGCAACGTTTATCGCATCAGCGATACGCCGGGCGCAGGTTCAACCGTCAAAATCATTCATCAACTGCTGGCTGGCGTGCATATTGCGGCGGCGGCCGAAGCGATGGCGCTGGCCGCGCGGGCCGGTATTCCTCTGGACGTGATGTATGACGTCGTGACCCATGCCGCCGGAAACTCCTGGATGTTCGAAAACCGTATGCAGCATGTCGTTGACGGCGACTATACCCCGCGTTCGGCCGTCGACATTTTTGTCAAAGATTTGGGGCTGGTTGCCGACACGGCGAAAGCGCTGCGCTTCCCCTTACCGCTGGCCTCTACGGCGTTAAATATGTTCACCAGCGCCAGTAACGCCGGTTATGGCAAAGAGGATGACAGCGCTGTGATCAAAATTTTCTCAGGGATTACTCTGCCTGGCGTCACGCCTGAGGAGCCGTCATGTTAAAAATTGGCGTCATTGCCGACGATTTTACCGGCGCGACCGACATCGCCAGTTTTCTGGTCGAAAACGGGATGCCGACAGTGCAGATCAATGATGTCCCAACCGGGACGCAACCGGAAGGGTGCGACGCGGTGGTTATCAGCCTGAAAACCCGCTCATGCCCGGCGCAAGAGGCGATAAAACAATCGCTGGCGGCGCTGGTATGGCTGAAAAAACAGGGCTGCCAGCAAGTCTATTTCAAATATTGCTCGACTTTCGATAGTACCGCCGAAGGCAATATCGGCCCGGTCACCGATGCGCTGATGGTGGCGCTGGATACCTCATTTACCGTGATTTCTCCCGCGCTGCCGGTTAACGGACGCACGGTTTATCAGGGCTATCTGTTTGTCATGAACCACTTGCTGGCGGAGTCCGGTATGCGCCACCACCCTATCAATCCGATGACCGACAGCTACCTGCCGCGTCTGATGGAAGCGCAGGCGCAAGGACGCTGCGGCGTTATTCCGGCTCAGACGCTTGATGAAGGCGTTGCCGCGACCCGTGCGGCGCTGTCGCGTTTACAGCAGGAAGGGTATCGCTACGCAGTACTTGACGCGCTCAATGAGCGGCATCTGGAAATCCAGGGCGAGGTTTTGCGTGATGCCCCGTTAGTGACCGGCGGTTCCGGGTTGGCAATGGGGTTGGCGCGTCAGTGGGCGAAGCGCGGCGCGTCTCAGGCCCGTTCCGCAGGCTACCCGCTGAGCGGTCGCGCGGTGGTGCTTTCCGGTTCCTGTTCGCAAATGACGAATCAGCAGGTGGCCTTCTATCGACAACATGCTCCCACACGCGACGTTGACGTGGCGCGCTGCCTGTCATCCGAGACGCGCGGGGCCTACGCTGAAGCGCTGGCGCAGTGGGTGCTCAGTCAGGACAGCGAACTGGCGCCAATGATTAGCGCCACCGCCTCCACGCAGGCGCTGGCCGCCATCCAGCAGCAATATGGCGCTACCGAAGCCAGCCATGCGGTAGAGGCGCTCTTTTCCCTGCTGGCCGCTCGCTTAGCGGAAGGCGGTATCACCCGGTTTATTGTGGCGGGCGGCGAAACCTCGGGCGTGGTGACGCAAAGCCTCGGTATTACCGGTTTTCACATCGGACCGTGCATTTCACCCGGCGTGCCGTGGGTCAACGCGCTCCATGCGCCAGTCTCGCTGGCGCTAAAGTCAGGCAATTTTGGCGATGAATCCTTTTTCATCCGCGCTCAAAGGGAGTTTCAGGTATGACGATACTGGCAAAAGAAGAGCACGCTTTGCGAGAAGAGATGGTCAGGATAGCCGCCTCGTTTTTCCAGCGCGGCTATGCTACCGGCTCGGCAGGCAACCTCTCGCTGTTACTGCCGGACGGCAATATTCTGGCGACGCCCACCGGTTCGTGTCTGGGTAATCTCGACCCGCAGCGGCTATCCAAAGTGGACCCGCAGGGCGAATGGATCAGCGGCGATAAACCGTCTAAAGAGGTGCGTTTTCATCTGGCGTTGTATCGCAATAACCCTTGCTGCAAGGCCGTGGTTCATCTGCACAGCACCTGGTCAACGGCGCTTTCCTGTCTCGAAGGACTGGACCCGCAAAATGTGATTCGCCCGTTTACCCCCTATGTGGTGATGCGGATGGGGGATATTCCGCTGGTTCCCTACTATCGCCCGGGGGATGACCGAATTGCCCGCGATTTGGCTGCGCTGGCGGCCCGGCATCAGGCCTTTTTACTGGCTAATCATGGGCCGGTCGTGTGCGGGGAGAATTTGCAGGAAGCCGCTAATAATACCGAGGAGCTGGAAGAGACGGCAAAGCTGATTTTTATCCTTGGCGAACGCCCGATTCGTTATTTAACCACCGAAGAAATTGCGCAGTTAAGGAGATAACCCGATGCCGCGTTTTGCCGCCAATTTGTCGATGATGTTTACCGAAGTGCCGTTTATCGAGCGTTTTGCCGCCGCTGCCGAAGCCGGTTTTCAGGCCGTTGAGTTTCTGTTCCCCTACGGCTTTGCCGCCAGCGAGATTAAAGCCCAGCTATCGCGTCATGATCTGACGCTGGCGCTGTTTAATACTTCGGCGGGCGATGCCGCGGCGGGCGAGTGGGGACGTGCCGCGCTACCGGGGCGCGAACACGACGCGCGCGCCGATATCGATCTGGCTCTGGAATACGCTCTGGCGCTGGAATGTGAGCAGGTTCACATCATGGCGGGCGTAGTGCCGGATGGCGCTGATGGCGCACGTTATCGCGCCACGTTTATCGATAATTTGCGTTATGCCGCCGACCGGTTTGCCGCCCACGATAAACGTATTTTGATCGAAGCGCTGAGTCCTGGCGTTAAACCCGGCTACCTCTTTTCCAGCCAATATCAGGCGCTGGGCATCGCAGAAGAGGTTGACCGCCCGAATGTGTTCATCCAGCTCGACACTTTCCATGCGCAAAAAGTGGATGGCAATTTGAGTCACCTGATTCGCGAGTACGCGGGCCGCTATGCCCATGTACAAATCGCCTCGCTACCGGACAGACATGAACCGGATGATGGCGAGATCAACTACCCGTGGCTGTTCCGGCTGTTCGATGACGTAGGTTATCGCGGCTGGATAGGCTGCGAATACCAACCACGGAATACCACTCAGGACGGGCTTGGCTGGTTTAACGCCTGGCGCTAACCCTGAACTACCCTACACAACAATAAAGAGGACATCCGGATGCAGATTATCATTACCGGCGGGGGCGGCTTTTTAGGCCAGAAACTCGCAAGCGCCTTATTAAACTCATCGCTGGCGTTTAACGAACTGCTTCTTGTTGATTTAAAAATGCCTGCGCGGTTATCAGACTCCCCTCGTTTACGCTGTCTGGAGGCTGACTTAACCCAGCCGGGCGTGCTGGAGAATGTGATTACCGCTAATACCTCTGTTGTTTATCATCTCGCTGCGATTGTCAGCAGCCATGCGGAAGACGATTTCGATCTGGGATGGAAAGTTAACCTGGATCTTACCCGCCAGTTACTTGAGGCGTGTCGTCGGCAACCGCAGAAAATTCGTTTTGTCTTCTCCAGCTCGCTTGCCGTTTATGGCGGTACGCTGCCGGAATGCGTCACCGATACCACCGCGCTCACGCCGCGCTCGTCTTATGGCGCGCAGAAGGCCGCCTGTGAACTGTTGGTCAACGACTATACCCGCAAAGGCTATGTGGATGGGCTGGCGCTGCGTTTGCCGACGATCTGTGTTCGCCCGGGTAAACCAAACCGCGCCGCTTCTTCTTTTGTCAGCGCGATTATTCGTGAACCGTTGCAGGGCGAGACGACCATCTGCCCGGTGTCGGAAAGTTTGCGGCTGTGGATTTCCAGCCCGGCGACGGTGATCCATAACTTGTCGCTGGCCGCAACGTTACCCGCGCCTGGCGAGGCGAGCAGCATCAACTTACCCGGGATCAGCGTAACCGTGGGCGAGATGCTGGAAACGTTGCGTCAGGCGGGCGGCCAGGCGGCGCGCGATCGGGTTACGCATCAGCGCGACGAAGGCGTCGAGAAAATTGTCGCCTCCTGGCCGGGACGTATCGATAACCAGCGTGCGCTGGCGTTAGGTTTTGTCGCCGATAAACGCTTCGATGACATTATTGAACGCTTTCGACAAGATGATATGGAGGGGAGGTCATGACAAGTTTACCGACCCCAATTATCGGCCTGATCGTTGCCGTTTTCGTTCTGGTATGGCTGGTGTTACGCACCCGTGTTCATGCGCTGATCGCGATGCTGGCGGCGGCCTGTATCGCCGGTCTGTTGGGGGGAATGGGCATTGATAAAACGCTCTCTGTCATCACCAGCGGATTCGGTACGACGCTGGGCAGCATTGGCCTGGTGATTGGTCTCGGCGTAATGATGGGGCGCTTGCTGGAGGTTTCCGGCGCGGCGGAGCGTATCGCCTGGAGCTTTATCAAATGGCTGGGGAAACGCCGTGAAGAGTGGGCGCTGGCGATCACGGGTTATATTGTCAGCATCCCCATTTTCGTCGATTCCGCTTTTGTCATTCTTTATCCGGTGGCGAAAGCGTTGGCGAAAAGCGGTAAACGTTCGCTACTGACGCTGGGCGTCGCGCTGGCGGGCGGGCTGGTGGTCACGCACCATACGGTACCTCCGACGCCCGGTCCGCTGGGGGTAGCCGGAATTTTTAACGTCGACATCGGTGCAATGTTATTAACCGGGATGGCGCTGGCGGTGCCCTGTGTGATCGGCATTGTGTTCTATGCGCAGTGGCTGGATAAACGCTACCCTGATTTCGTGCCGCGCACGCTGAACGCCGATGAAGTCAATGCCGCGCTGGAGCAGTACAATAAAGAGAAAGAGCAAAAGGATCTGCCGAGCCTGACGCTCTCTCTGCTGCCTATTGTGGTGCCGATCGTGCTGATCTTCCTGAAGGCTATCTGTTCCACCCTCGCCACTGTAGAAGGATGGTCCGGCCTGGCGACGCATCCGGTGGTACAGGCAATCAACTTTGTGGGAAGCCCAGTGATCGCGTTGGCCATCAGCGTTCTGCTGGCGGTGTATACGCTGGTGCCGCGCATGGATAAACATACCACCGCAGAGCGTCTGGAAGAGGGCTTGCAAAGCGCCGGGATTATCTTACTGGTCACGGGCGCTGGCGGCGCGTTGGGCGCGATCCTGCGCGACAGCGGCGCGGGGCAACAGCTGGCGGAGCAGGTTGCCAACCTGCCGATCTCGCCGATCCTGATCCCGTTTATCGTGGCGACGCTGGTTCGCCTGATTCAGGGATCGGGGACGGTGGCGATGATCACTGCCGCCTCGATTTCCGCGCCGATCCTGGCGCAGATCCCCGGCATCAATATGTTGCTTGCCGCTCAGGCCGCAACGATGGGGTCGCTGTTCTTCGGCTACTTCAACGATAGCCTGTTCTGGGTGGTTAACCGCATGATGGGCGTCTCTGATGTCAAACAGCAGATGGTGGTTTGGTCTGTACCGACGACCATTGCCTGGGCGATTGGCGGCACCGGCGTGGCGCTGATTAACCTGCTGTTTGGTTCCGGCGGCAGTTGGCTCGATCCGTTACTGCCGATTGTCGTTCTGGCGGCAATTATGCTGTGGGTGCGTTGGCAGGCGCAGGGGATCAAAGACAAGCTGGTAGTTAAGGATTAAGACGGTATTATCCGTCCGGGAGCGCAATGCTCCCGGGCTGGCTACAATGATGGGGCGTGCTCCCCGCAATCCCATTGCGAACGTAAAAAATCAATAAATGCGCGTACTTTTGTCGATACATGGCGGGCGTCCGGATAAACGGCATAAATGCCCTGACGGGGAAAATGATAGTCGGGTAACAGGTGAATTAACGTTCCATCCTCCAGTGCGGTGTTGACTAACCATTGCGGCAGTAATGCGACGCCGCTTCCCGCGAGAGCGAAGGCCATCAGCGAGCGCGCGCTGTCGACAGAAATTTTGCCGGCTTTGCTTATCTCCAGGCGTGAGTGTTGGCCATGATTATTCGTTACTGTCCACCGTAGCGGCGTAGGTAATCGCTCATGAATAATCCATTCCGCCTGGGCCAACGACTCCAGTGACGACACGGGGTGGCGGGCGAGCCACTGCGGCGCGGCGACCGGCAGAATGGTAAAGCGGGATATCAGCGCGGCGCGATAGTGGGAGTCGGCCAGCGAGCCAAGCCGAATCGCCACATCAAAGCGCTCGGCAATTAAATCGGCATGATGTGATGAGGACATATGCCGAATACGGAGATCGGGATGGCGCTGACTAAACTGCGCCAGTACCGGAATGATCACCTGTTCGCCAAACTCGGGCGTAGTGGTAATACGTAACTCGCCGCCCAGCCCACTATGGCTGGCACGCACTTCATCCTGCAAATTTTTCGCTGCGTTGAGTAAATTCACGCCTTTTTGGTAAAAGAGGACGCCGGCGTCTGTGAGCGTCAATCGTCGGGTGGAACGTAGCAGTAACGTTACGCCAAGCTCTTTTTCAAGCTGCCGAATATTAAAGCTCACTACCGCTTTTGTTTGGCCCGATGCGGCCGCCGCCGCCGTGAAGCTGCCGCTATCTACCACGGCGATAAACAGCGACATACGCTGCAAATTGAGCATGGCGAGCTCCTTTACTGTCAAAATTATTTTGACAGTATATCGTTGAAGCGCGGACTTATCTGGCTTTCTCCGGACGGCTACATTAGCGCCTCTGACGGAGGATGCATAATGACGTACCGCAGTAAAGTGGCAGTGGTTTACCTGCTCGGCTTCTTTCTTGATCTGATTAATCTGTTTATTGCCAGCGTGGCTTTTCCTGCGATGTCCGTGGATCTGCATACGTCCATATCGGCGCTGGCATGGGTGAGTAACGGTTATATCGCAGGATTAACGCTGATCGTTCCGTTTAGCGCGTTTCTTTCGCGTTATCTCGGCGCACGACGGCTGATCATATTTTCGCTCATTCTGTTTAGCGTTGCCGCCGCTGCCGCAGGTTTTGCCGATTCCTTACACAGCCTTGTTTTCTGGCGTATTGTGCAGGGGGCGGGCGGTGGCTTATTGATCCCGGTTGGTCAGGCGTTAACCTGGCAACAGTTTGAACCGCATGAACGCGCTGGCGTGTCATCGGTTGTCATGATGGTGGCGCTACTGGCGCCGGCATGTTCGCCTGCGATTGGCGGGTTGCTGGTGGAAACGTGCGGCTGGCGCTGGATATTCTTTGCCACGCTGCCGGTGGCCGTTCTCACTTTATTGCTCGCTTATTGTTGGCTGAACGCCGCGTCGACGACAATGGCGTCAGCAAGATTGCTCCATCTGCCGTTGTTGACGGACAGGCTGCTGCGTTTTGCCATGATCGTCTATCTGTGTGTGCCGGGTATGTTCATTGGTATCAGCGTGGTCGGGATGTTTTATCTACAGAACGTCGCGCAGCTATCGCCTGCGGCGGCGGGGTCGCTGATGATCCCCTGGTCGATCGCTTCATTTGTCGCCATTATGCTTACCGGACGTTACTTCAATCGGCTTGGGCCGCGTCCGCTGATTATCGTCGGCTGTCTTCTTCAGGCCGCAGGGATACTGCTTTTAACTAACGTTACGCCTGCGACATCGCACCGTGTACTGATGATGATATTCGCCTTAATGGGCGCTGGCGGCAGTTTGTGCAGCAGTACCGCGCAGAGTGGCGCTTTCCTGACTATTGCTCGCCGGGACATGCCTGACGCCAGCGCGCTATGGAATCTTAATCGTCAGATCAGCTTTTTCCTTGGCGCGACGCTGTTGACGCTGCTATTAAATGCGCTCCAGCGCGTTATGTCGCTTGAGGTTGCTTATCGCTGGACCTTTATTGCCGCCGCCGGTATCACCCTGCTGCCCCTTATTTACGCTGTCTGTCTAAACAATAGACAGGCGCTTCTGTGCCTGAAAAAGGAAAGATCATGAATCCATATAAAGAAGAAATTATTCACGCCCATGCGGCGATTGAGAACTGGCTTAGTAAGGGGGTGGGTAGCCTGGAGGCGTTGATAGCGCGTTTTGCTGTTGATTTTACGATGATAACGCCAGGCGGTGTTTGTCTGGATTATCCGGCGCTCGGCGCTTTTTTCCAGGCGCAGCGCGGGTGTCGCCCGGGGCTGGTTATCGTGGTTGAGCACATTGACCTTGTGGCGGAGTGGCCGGAAGGCGCCGCGCTGCGTTATCGTGAGCGCCAGCAACTGCCGGGCCAGGCTGAGACGGTACGCTGGTCGACGGTCATTTTAAAAAGCGAAAGAGGACGGATAGTCTGGCGTCATTTACACGAAACAACAGTCACAGCCTGAAAAGCCTGTTCCTGCGCGCAGACCCGATAGCGCGGCGCTATCGGGTCTGACACGTTTACACCAGACTTTTCAGCCGATAGATCCACTCCAGCGCCTGGCGTGGCGTCAGGGAGTCCGGATCGAGATTCTCCAGCGCTTCAACGGCAGGCGATGTCTCCTCCGGGGCGGCAAGCAACGACATTTGCGTGCCGTCCACCTGCGTTGCCGCCGCATTGGGCGAGATGCTTTCCAGCTCGCGGAGTTTTTGGCGCGCGCGTTTGATGACTTCTTTAGGGACGCCCGCAAGCGCCGCGACCGCCAGGCCATAGCTCTTACTTGCCGCGCCGTCCTGCACGCTGTGCATAAACGCGATAGTATCGCCGTGTTCCAGCGCATCCAGGTGGACGTTTGCCACGCCTTCCATTTTCTCCGGTAATTGGGTCAGCTCGAAGTAGTGGGTAGCGAACAGCGTTAACGCTTTAATCTTATTCGCGAGATTCTCCGCGCAGGCCCAGGCCAACGACAGCCCGTCATACGTGGAGGTACCGCGCCCGATTTCATCCATCAATACCAGACTGTTTTCCGTGGCATTATGCAGAATGTTCGCGGTTTCGGTCATCTCCACCATAAAGGTCGAACGCCCGGAGGCCAGGTCGTCCGCTGCGCCGACGCGGGTAAAAATACGGTCGATGGGGCCGATTTCCACGTTTTGCGCCGGAACGTAACTGCCGATATAGGCCAGCAGGGCGATCAATGCCGTTTGCCGCATATAGGTACTTTTACCGCCCATATTGGGGCCGGTAATGATCAACATCCGGCGCTGCGGCGACAGATTGAGCGGGTTAGCGATAAACGGCTCATTCAGTACCTGTTCAACCACCGGGTGGCGACCTTCGGTAATACGGATACCGGGTTTATCGGTAAATGTTGGGCAGGTGTAATTCAGCGTCCAGGCGCGTTCGGCCAGGTTAATCAGCACATCCAGTTCCGCCAGCGCGTTGGCGCTCTGCTGTAAATCGGCCAGATGTGGCAACAGCAGATCAAACAATTCGTCATATAGCTGTTTTTCCAGCGCCAGCGCTTTGCCTTTCGAGGTCAGAACTTTATCTTCGTACTCTTTAAGCTCAGGAATAATGTAGCGTTCGGCATTTTTCAGCGTCTGGCGACGCACATAATTGATGGGCGCCAGATGGCTTTGACCACGGCTAATCTGAATGTAATAACCATGTACCGCGTTATAGCCGACTTTCAGCGTATCCAGCCCGGTACGCTCGCGTTCGCGAATTTCCAGACGATCGAGATAATCGGTGGCGCCGTCCGCCAGCGCGCGCCATTCGTCCAGCTCTTCATGGTAGCCGGGTGCAATAACGCCGCCGTCGCGGACCAGTACCGGCGGCGCGTCAATAATGGCGCGTTCCAGGAGGTCGCGCAGCTCGGCGAAATCGCCCATTTTTTTACGCAACGCCTGTACCGGCGCGCTGTCAACGGTTTCAAGCTGAGCGTGCAATTCCGGCAGTTGCTGGAAGGCGTGACGCATTCGGGCGAGATCGCGCGGACGCGCGGTGCGCAGCGCCAGACGCGCAAGGATGCGCTCCAGATCGCCGACCTGACGCAGCACCGGTTGCAGTTCGCTGACGGTGTCCTGCAAGGCGCCGATGGTCTGCTGGCGTTCACGCAATATGTCGGTATTTCGTACCGGCATATGCAGCCAGCGTTTAAGCATTCGGCTACCCATTGGCGTCACGGTACAGTCAAGCACCGCGGCGAGGGTATTTTCGACACCGCCGGCCAGGTTCTGGGTAATTTCCAGATTGCGGCGGGTCGCGGCATCCATAATGATGCTGTCCTGCTGGCGTTCCATCGTAATGGAACGAATATGCGGCAGGGAGGTGCGCTGGGTATCTTTTACGTACTGTAACAGGCAGCCTGCCGCACATAATCCACGCGAGGCATTTTCGACGCCGAAACCAACCAGATCCCGCGTACCGAATTGCAGATTTAACTGCTGGCGGGCGGTATCAATCTCAAACTCCCACAACGGGCGACGGCGTAGACCCCGACGTCCTTCTATTAACGCCATTTCAGCAAAATCTTCGGCATACAATAGTTCGGCGGGATTGGTGCGCTGCAGCTCTGCGGCCATCGTTTCACGGTCGGCGGGTTCGCTCAGACGAAAGCGCCCGGAGCTGATATCCAGCGTGGCGTAACCGTAGCCTTTACCATCCTGCCAGATAGCCGCCAGCAGGTTATCCTGACGCTCCTGTAGCAGGGCTTCATCACTGATAGTGCCAGGCGTAACGATACGCACGACCTTACGTTCAACGGGACCTTTGCTGGTGGCCGGATCGCCAATCTGTTCGCAAATAGCGACGGATTCGCCCTGATTGACCAGTTTCGCGAGGTAGTTTTCTACGGCGTGGTGCGGGATACCCGCCATAGGGATAGGTTCGCCAGCCGATGCGCCGCGTTTGGTCAGCGAAATATCGAGCAACTGCGACGCACGCTTTGCGTCGTCATAAAACAGCTCGTAAAAGTCTCCCATACGATAAAAGAGCAGGATCTCCGGATGCTGGGCTTTCAGCTTGAGATACTGCTGCATCATCGGGGTGTGGTTGGAGAAGTCCTTATCAAATGACTCATTCATATTGATTTTACTCGTTTTTTTATTCTTTCAAGTGCTCATGTGGCCACGGGTAAAACCCTTATAAACTCACATAAACCCATAAATTTGTAGCTCACCTGTAGCCTAAAATGTGACAGGTTACATTCTCATCATTCCTGGACTACAACAGGGGTGATACTTTGAAAACAACTCTCAGCCAGCCTTTCATTATCAACAAGTTAAGTATCAATGTTAAGCCTGCACTCAGTCGCTCTGGAAAAATCGTTTTCGAAGCTAACCCAGCTCAAAAACTCTACATTGTTTTCGATGACCACAGAGAAGCTCCTGCTGGTTTCGGGGTAAAAGCCAGTTTGACGAAAAAAATCTACGTAATCCAGCGAAGAGTAGCCTCGTCAGATCGTAATGTCAGTGAGGGTAGGAAGCCAAGTTCTGTCTTGAAAGTAAAAGTTGGAAATGTGTTCGATTTTCCAAATATTGACGAAACAAGGCAAGTAGCCAGGCAATTAGTTCAGACCATGCTCGCAACAAAGAGAAATCCCAACAAAATTAAGAGGGAAACGGATGCTTCCAAACTCGAGACTGTAATCAAGATTGTGTTGCATGAAGGCAAGCCGATCCATTTCGCCACCACGGTTATTGCGCTTTCTTCCGATAGGTATCTTGAGATGTGCGATCTTTACTCGTCTCAGGCGATCGGGTAACTACCTGCGTCTGATTACGGCTTCGTTTTTTTGGCCTGCGATCTTAATGCTGAAATGGGCAGAAAAACGCGAAATTTAGACGCTATTACGAATGGGCAATGGTACTTATTGAAGGCTATGTCATTGCCCATAATGCAGGGAGGGTTAATATTATATAATTCTATTTCCAGATTACTTTATTTTAAAAAAAGACAGATTGCCTGAACAGAAAGAACCGGTGTCAATGTAGATTTGATTGGCGAATGTTGTTGTGTAGTCAACAATCATATGGCCGAAGATAAAAGTATCCGCACCGCGTATTGGATGGATATTCCCCTGTAACGAACCAAGCAGACGATCGCGTGACCATAGAACGCTATCAATATCAACTTGCTTCCCATAATCGTAGCTGTCATCTGGATAATCGGCATGGGCAATCACGTACTTCTTTGAGGACGTTTCAACCTCTATGATGTGAGGACGCTGCTTAAAAGTTAGTAATAGTTCAGTGGCTTCTTGCCTGTCTTTTTCGGTGACCGAGTCGTACCAGTAACCACCGTTTACATACCAGAAATTGCCATCCTGTGTTTCAAAAGCGTCAAGCGCCATAGCTTCATGATTACCCACTACAGAAATAAACCATGAGGTATTTAACAGTCTCAGTGTTTCAAGGTTTTCTTTTCCTCGATCAATGTTATCTCCAGTGGAGATCAAGAGATCGGTATCAGGAGAGAAATTTAATTGAGCCAGTCTGGTTAACAATAAGGAGTAACATCCATGAATATCACCAACGGCCCAAATGTGGCGATAGAGATCGCTGTTGATGTCAGCATAACGGATTAATTCCATGATGTTCCTATAGCACAATTTTGGAGGCTGGTATTATAACAAAGAAATAGGGCAATATTAAATTTTATTGTTTAAAATACACAGTTATTAAAATAGCCTACAAGCTAGAAATGAACAGAGAATATATATTTTATGAATCGGTTAATTAAAGTAGACGATGTGCTTGAAAGATGCACGATTTCTCGCGCAACACTTTCCTGATTAATTGCAAAGGCATACTTTCCCACTCAGCGGCACGACGGATACGCAGGCACTGCCGGGGCTGATTAGCCAGACTCACCGTAAAATCAGGGAAGCCTCGGCTGACGGCGCTTATGACACGCGCTATTGCCATGATGTGTTATTGAGGAAAAAAATCAGGCCGCTAATCCCACCACGAAGCGGTGCGCGATACTGGCCGGGCAAGTACCATGAGCGTAACCACGCGGTGGCGAATCAACATCGGAGCGGCAGCAATGAGGTCTGGAAAAGAAAGTGGGCTATCACCGTCGTTCAGTAGTGGAAACAGCGATGTTCCGTATTAAAACCTTGCTGGGCGGCTATCTGAGTCTGCGGAACTATGACGCGCAGGTGGGTGAAGCGATGGCGATGCTCAAGGCGCTGAACTGGATGACGTTGTTGGCAATGCCGACCAGCGTCAGGCTCGTATAACGAGTGCTCCGGTGGGAGTCCTGTATCCTTATCGTTGGCCGATTCTGAATTATTCAACAAAGCCTCATGTTGTCATAACCTACCAGATGCAGATAAAGTAGCATAAAGCGTTTTAAACGACAGCAACAAGGAAAGGGGTTGATCGTTTAATGATACTGCGCCAAATAACAAAATTCATAGTAATTAACTCCTGATTAATTCGACATATTTTTCATTAATCATAAAGCCATTTCCCAGCTTTCGCTGACTCAGAAAACATTCTGATTGTTAAAGGTGTACGAGTTCGTTCTACATCTTCCCGTTTTAATTTAAACCATCGTGTAAGCAGTGGAGTATTCTCCCAAGGAAAATAACACGACCATTTAACTTGTGATAAATCTACATTAAATTTTTTTTCAAATTTATCCAAAGCTTCATGCAGGTCATCGCCTGGAGCTTCAAATAAATCAGAATCAAGTTCTAAAGGGATTTCTTTCAAATTGCTGTCTAAATATCCGGGAATCTCTTCACGGAAGAGTGCTAACACCTCTTGCTGAATTGTGTCCATCAAAAGGATGTCCATTGTATACGATCTTTAGGGCGTGCTATTAGGTTGTATTTTGCCTGAGTTCTCCTTGATACCTGGTAAATTGAATTCACAAGACCAACCCAACCTAACCATGGAACATATCGTGCTATGACTGCGGCAAGATTATTTGTTTTTCGCATTCTTATACCAACGGGTGTAGGAACTCTAATACCAAAAGGAGTTCGTGCATTTCGTAAAAGCATTCTCCCATACCTGGAGATAACACTTGTCCCTTTGATTGCCTCTCCCGGTTTCGTTCTGGTTTTTAACCACGGTTGCCCGGCGAGGATAGCAGCACCTGACTCAATGCCAATCCCAAGTTCATCACAAAATTGCTCAAGGAAAATTACATCAAATAGTTCACCTGCTGACAGGTTCGATTGTCCGTGGTAGAAGTAGGTTCCGTTTAGTTCTTCTGTCGTATCCATTCAATCACCTTATAGACTGTCTGCCATTCATTCCAGACATCGGGACATTTCTGCCGCTATACTAGCCTGGTCGTCAATACGTTGTCACGGGTAAAAAGAACGTTATCCGCGAAAAGTGGATGGGGTATCGCAAGAATGCGAACAGGTGGGGAAAGAGGGGGATGTCAGTTTATCGCGATATACGAGACGATAGATTGTCAGTATAAGTTTCGGCTATTTTCCCGAGTCTGGGAGGCCGTTCTTTATCGCAAATAAAAAAAGCAGCAGCGAGGTGCTGCTGTATCAAAAAGCAGATTGATAAATGCAACGTAAGAGACAAATGGCCAACCGTAAAAGTGACCATAGCTATAATAATTATATTGATATTAAGTGGCAATGCAAAATATGGTCTTAATTATATCATGATGAGTTCAGCCAATGGTGATATGGCCTTATAAGGCTTGCAGTCTTTCATGGGCAGCAAGTAACGTCTGATATATGCTTAAATTCTTACTTCCGGATTCAAGTAAAACTTTTTTAAATTCGGTCATGAGTTGCTCTTCATCTTCTTTCGAACGCATGTATTGTGGATGTTCCTGGAAGAAGGTGAGCGCCTGTTCTTTGGTTTGTTTATATTTTTCACAGAAAATGCTTGAGCTGATTGCGCTATTTTTTGATGCGGAATTATCAGCGTTCTGGTTTGATAATGATTTATTCTTCGCAAGGTCTGACGGCACATACGGAAGAGACTGACATTCATCAAAACTATTTGCGTTGGCCAGTTGCTCTTTCTGAGCGCCAGGTTGCTGCACCGGTTTGCTCACGGAGGAAGGGAGGGGCACCTGGGCACAGCCAATCAGTAAAAAGACAGGAAGGCAGCTATAAAATTTTTTCATATTAACTCCAACTACAGAAGAATGAGGCACAATGTTTTTACACAACCGTCAGAATGTTATCTGACAATAGTTATAAGGGGGCGAATGCATTTCAGGAATGCTAGCAAAAAAAACTCCTGATATAAATAATTAATTCTCCATCCCGATGACAATATTTGAATTTTTGCTGCTGCAGAATAATAAGCCAGAATTTATACACTATGAGCTGATTTTCTATTTTAAATCAGCGAGTGCTGTGCAAGTGGGCCAATTTAATTAGCGGATGGCATCAGTTTCATAATGATTGCATCAGGATTTTGCCACCCGCTCCCGGTATTGTTTACATATTAAAATGATTTTTAACTGGTGCTGACAACTATGCTAAATACGCAGGAAGTACTTAAAGAAGGAGAGAAGCGGAAAATCCGCAGCCCGGAAGCATGGTTTATACAGACGTGTTCCGCGCAAAAGCTGCATATGTCATTTTCTGAAGGCCGACACAATGAAAACTGCCTGATTCAGGAAGGCGCGCTGCTTTTTTGCGAGCAGGCTGTTGTCGCACCAGTATCAGGAGACGTGGTTTTTCGACCGTTAAAAATTGAAGTACTCAGCAAATTACTGGCATTTATCGATGGCGCAGGATTAGTGGACACGACATATGCTGAATCCGATAAATGGGTTTTGCTGAGTCCTGAGTTTCGCGCTATTTGGCAAGATCGTAAACGCTGCGAGTACTGGTTTTTGCAGCAAATTATTACGCCTTCTCCGGCCTTCAATAAGGTACTGGCGCTGTTACGAAAAAGCGAGAGTTACTGGTTGGTTGGCTATTTACTCGCTCAGTCAACCAGCGGCAACACGATGAGAATGCTGGGAGAAGACTATGGTGTTTCTTATACCCATTTTCGTCGTTTGTGCAGCAGAGCGCTGGGCGGAAAAGCGAAGAGTGAATTACGAAACTGGCGTATGGCGCAATCGCTGCTGAATAGTGTAGAAGGCCATGAGAATATTACCCAATTAGCCGTTAATCATGGTTACTCATCGCCTTCACATTTTTCTAGTGAGATCAAAGAGCTGATCGGTGTTTCGCCGCGGAAATTATCAAATATTATTCAATTGGCAGACAAATGAAGACACATATTCTTTTGGCCAGAGTGCTGGCATGTGCCGCGCTTGTTCTGGTTGCACCTGGTTATTCTAGTGAAAAAATACCTGTAACGGGAAGTGGGTTTGTTGCGAAAGACGATAGCTTGCGGACATTTTTCGATGCCATGGCGCTACAGCTAAAGGAGCCTGTCATTGTTAGCAAAATGGCGGCACGAAAAAAAATTACGGGCAACTTTGAGTTTAACGATCCTAACGTATTACTGGAGAAGCTTTCCCTACAACTGGGGCTGATTTGGTATTTCGATGGGCAGGCTATTTATATTTATGATGCCAGTGAAATGCGTAATGCCGTCGTTTCTTTACGCAGCGTCTCACTCAATGAGTTCAACAATTTTCTAAAACGCTCAGGTTTATATAACAAAAATTACCCGCTACGTGGCGATAACCGTAAAGGAACATTCTATGTTTCAGGGCCGCCCGTCTATGTTGATATGGTGGTCAACGCCGCCACCATGATGGACAAGCAAAACGATGGTATTGAGCTGGGACGCCAGAAAATAGGGGTGATGCGTCTGAACAATACCTTCGTGGGCGATCGTACCTACAATTTGCGCGATCAGAAAATGGTTATCCCCGGTATTGCCACGGCCATTGAAAGGTTATTGCAGGGAGAAGAGCAACCCTTAGGTAATATTGTCAGTAGCGAACCTCCGGCGATGCCAGCGTTTTCAGCGAATGGAGAAAAAGGTAAAGCAGCAAATTATGCCGGTGGCATGAGTCTACAGGAAGCTTTAAAGCAAAATGCCGCGGCGGGCAATATTAAAATCGTGGCCTATCCGGATACCAACAGCTTGTTAGTAAAGGGAACGGCTGAGCAGGTACATTTTATCGAAATGCTGGTTAAAGCGCTGGATGTCGCCAAACGTCACGTAGAATTATCCCTGTGGATTGTCGATCTTAATAAAAGCGATCTGGAGCGTTTGGGCACTTCATGGAGCGGCAGCATAACTATTGGGGACAAACTTGGTGTGTCATTAAACCAGTCTTCAATAAGTACCCTCGATGGCAGTCGATTCATCGCCGCGGTCAATGCGTTAGAAGAGAAGAAACAGGCGACGGTGGTTTCGCGCCCGGTATTACTGACTCAGGAAAATGTTCCCGCTATTTTTGATAACAACAGAACGTTTTACACCAAGCTGATTGGGGAACGTAATGTGGCGCTTGAGCATGTAACATACGGAACAATGATCCGAGTGCTGCCCCGTTTTTCCGCAGATGGTCAGATAGAAATGTCGCTGGACATTGAAGATGGTAACGATAAGACGCCGCAAACCGATACTACCACCTCCGTAGATGCGTTACCCGAAGTCGGGCGAACGTTAATTAGCACTATTGCGAGAGTTCCGCATGGAAAAAGTTTGCTGGTCGGGGGTTATACACGGGATGCAAATACCGATACTGTCCAAAGTATTCCGTTTTTAGGCAAAATACCGCTTATTGGTAGCCTGTTCCGTTATTCCAGTAAGAATAAAAGTAATGTTGTTCGTGTATTCATGATTGAACCAAAAGAAATTGTCGACCCGTTAACGCCGGATGCCAGCGAATCGATAAATAATATTCTGAAGCAAAGCGGTGCCTGGAGTGGGGACGATAAGTTACAGAAATGGGTTCGTGTTTATCTGGATAGAGGTCAGGAGGCAATTAAATGATTCCTGGCTCAACCTCCGGTATTTCATTTTCCAGAATATTGTCCCGGCAGACATCTCATCAGGATGCGACCCAGCATACTGATGCGCAACAGGCGGAAATACAACAGGCCGCAGAGGATTCGTCTCCAGGGGCGGAAGTACAAAAATTTGTCCAGTCGACGGATGAAATGTCAGCGGCGCTGGCGCAATTTCGTAACCGTCGCGATTATGAAAAAAAATCCAGTAATTTATCTAACAGTTTTGAACGCGTGCTGGAGGATGAGGCTTTACCGAAGGCGAAGCAAATATTAAAGCTAATTAGCGTACATGGCGGCGCGTTAGAAGATTTTTTACGTCAGGCGCGTAGCTTATTTCCTGACCCCAGTGATTTAGTCCTTGTGTTACGCGAATTACTTCGTCGTAAAGATCTGGAAGAGATCGTGCGGAAAAAGCTGGAGTCGTTACTTAAGCACGTTGAAGAGCAAACCGATCCGAAGACCCTCAAGGCAGGGATTAATTGTGCGTTGAAGGCCCGGCTTTTTGGGAAAACATTATCGTTAAAACCTGGCTTATTGCGCGCCAGCTATCGGCAATTTATCCAGAGTGAATCACATGAAGTGGAGATTTACTCTGACTGGATAGCCAGTTATGGCTATCAACGTCGACTGGTGGTACTGGATTTTATTGAGGGTTCGCTATTAACCGATATTGACGCGAATGACGCCAGCTGTTCGCGCCTGGAGTTTGGCCAGCTTTTACGACGTCTGACGCAACTTAAAATGTTGCGCTCCGCCGACCTACTGTTTGTGAGTACACTGTTGTCGTATTCGTTTACCAAAGCGTTTAATGCGGAGGAGTCGTCGTGGCTACTACTGATGCTTTCGCTATTGCAACAGCCACATGAAGTGGATTCGCTGTTAGCCGATATTATAGGTTTGAATGCGTTATTGCTTAGTCATAAAGAACATGCATCCTTTTTGCAGATATTTTATCAAGTATGTAAAGCCATACCCTCTTCACTCTTTTATGAAGAATATTGGCAGGAAGAATTGTTAATGGCGTTACGTAGTATGACCGATATTGCCTACAAGCATGAAATGGCAGAACAGCGTCGTACTATTGAAAAGCTGTCTTAATTTAATATTAACAGGATACCTATAGTGCTGCTTTCTCTACTTAACAGTGCTCGTTTACGACCTGAATTACTGATTCTGGTACTAATGGTGATGATCATTTCTATGTTCGTCATTCCATTACCTACCTATCTGGTTGATTTCCTGATCGCACTGAATATCGTACTGGCGATATTGGTGTTTATGGGGTCGTTCTACATTGACAGAATCCTCAGTTTTTCAACGTTTCCTGCGGTACTGTTAATTACCACGCTTTTTCGTCTGGCATTATCGATCAGTACCAGCCGTCTTATCTTGATTGAAGCCGATGCCGGTGAAATTATCGCCACGTTCGGGCAATTCGTTATTGGCGATAGCCTGGCGGTGGGTTTTGTTGTCTTCTCTATTGTCACCGTGGTTCAGTTTATCGTTATTACCAAAGGTTCAGAACGCGTCGCGGAAGTCGCGGCCCGATTTTCTCTGGATGGTATGCCCGGTAAACAGATGAGTATTGATGCCGATTTGAAGGCCGGTATTATTGATGCGGATGCCGCGCGCGAACGGCGAAGCGTACTGGAAAGGGAAAGCCAGCTTTACGGTTCCTTTGACGGTGCGATGAAGTTTATCAAAGGTGACGCTATTGCCGGCATCATTATCATCTTTGTGAACTTTATTGGCGGTATTTCGGTGGGGATGACCCGCCATGGTATGGATTTGTCCTCCGCTCTGTCTACTTATACCATGCTGACCATTGGTGATGGTCTTGTCGCCCAGATCCCCGCATTGTTGATTGCGATTAGTGCCGGTTTTATCGTGACTCGCGTAAATGGCGATAGCGATAATATGGGGCGGAATATCATGACGCAGCTGTTGAACAACCCATTTGTATTGGTTGTTACGGCTATTTTGACCATTTCAATGGGAACTCTGCCGGGATTCCCGCTGCCGGTATTTGTTATTTTATCGGTGGTTTTAAGCGTACTCTTCTATTTTAAATTCCGTGAAGCAAAACGTAGCGCCGCCAAACCTAAAACCAGCAAAGGCGAGCAGCCGCTCAGTATTGAGGAAAAAGAAGGGTCGTCGTTGGGACTGATTGGCGATCTCGATAAAGTCTCTACAGAGACCGTACCGTTGATATTACTTGTGCCGAAGAGCCGACGTGAAGATCTGGAAAAAGCTCAACTTGCGGAGCGTCTACGTAGTCAGTTCTTTATTGATTATGGCGTGCGCCTGCCGGAAGTATTGTTACGCGATGGTGAGGGCCTGGACGATAACAGCATCGTATTGTTGATTAATGAGATCCGTGTTGAACAATTTACGGTCTATTTTGATTTGATGCGAGTGGTAAATTATTCCGATGAAGTCGTGTCCTTTGGTATTAATCCAACAATCCATCAGCAAGGTAGCAGTCAGTATTTCTGGGTAACGCATGAAGAGGGGGAGAAACTCCGGGAGCTTGGCTATGTGTTGCGGAACGCGCTTGATGAGCTTTACCACTGTCTGGCGGTGACGCTGGCGCGCAACGTCAATGAATATTTCGGTATTCAGGAAACAAAACATATGCTGGACCAACTGGAAGCGAAATTTCCTGATTTACTTAAAGAAGTGCTCAGACATGCCACGGTACAACGTATATCTGAAGTTTTGCAGCGTTTGTTAAGCGAACGTGTTTCCGTGCGTAATATGAAATTAATTATGGAAGCGCTCGCATTGTGGGCGCCAAGAGAAAAAGATGTCATTAACCTTGTGGAGCATATTCGTGGAGCAATGGCGCGTTATATTTGCCATAAATTCGCCAATGGCGGCGAATTACGAGCAGTAATGGTATCTGCTGAAGTTGAGGATGTTATTCGCAAAGGGATCCGTCAGACCTCTGGCAGTACCTTCCTCAGCCTTGACCCAGAAGCCTCCGCTAATTTGATGGATCTCATTACACTTAAGTTGGATGATTTATTGATTGCACATAAAGATCTTGTCCTCCTTACGTCTGTCGATGTCCGTCGATTTATTAAGAAAATGATTGAAGGTCGTTTTCCGGATCTGGAGGTTTTATCTTTCGGTGAGATAGCAGATAGCAAGTCAGTGAATGTTATAAAAACAATATAAGGGCTTAATTAAGGAAAAGATCTATGCAACATTTGGATATCGCTGAATTAGTTCGTTCCGCACTGGAAGTAAGTGGTTGCGATCCTTCACTCATCGGAGGAATAGATAGCCATTCAACAATTGTTCTGGATTTATTTGCATTGCCAAGTATCTGTATCAGCGTCAAGGACGATGATGTATGGATCTGGGCGCAATTGGGTGCTGACAGCATGGTGGTATTACAACAGCGGGCTTATGAAATCGTAATGACCATAATGGAAGGATGCCAGTTTGTCCGCGGTGGGCAATTACTACTGGGGGAACAGAATGGGGAGCTAACGCTTAAAGCCTTAGTGCATCCGGATTTTTTATCTGACGGTGAAAAGTTCTCTAATGCCTTGAATGGGTTTTACAACTATCTGGAAGTTTTTAGTCGGTCGCTAATGAGATGAAAACACCTCGTTTACTGCAATATCTGGCCTACCCACAAAAAATAACCGGCCCAATTATTGAGGCGGAATTGCGCGATGTAGCCATTGGCGAACTGTGTGAAATACGCCGTGGCTGGCACCAAAAACAGGTTGTTGCACGTGCGCAGGTGGTTGGCTTACAGCGGGAACGCACCGTGCTGAGCCTTATCGGCAATGCCCAGGGGCTGAGCCGCGATGTCGTGCTTTATCCTACTGGACGTGCGTTATCGGCGTGGGTGGGATACTCGGTATTAGGCGCGGTGTTGGATCCGACGGGGAAAATCGTTGAGCGTTTTACCCCTGAAGTGGCGCCGATTAGCGAAGAACGCGTTATTGATGTCGCACCGCCTTCTTACGCTTCGCGCGTTGGCGTCCGTGAACCGCTGATTACCGGTGTGCGCGCGATTGACGGGTTATTGACCTGTGGCGTAGGCCAGCGAATGGGCATTTTTGCCTCCGCAGGATGCGGTAAGACCATGCTGATGCATATGCTGATCGAGCAAACGGAGGCGGATGTCTTTGTTATCGGTCTTATCGGTGAACGAGGCCGCGAGGTCACTGAATTCGTGGATATGTTGCGCGCTTCGCATAAGAAAGAAAAATGCGTGCTGGTTTTTGCCACTTCCGATTTCCCCTCGGTCGATCGCTGCAATGCGGCGCAACTGGCGACAACCGTAGCGGAATATTTTCGCGACCAGGGAAAACGGGTCGTGCTTTTTATCGATTCCATGACCCGTTATGCGCGTGCTTTGCGAGATGTGGCACTGGCGTCGGGAGAGCGTCCGGCCCGTCGAGGTTATCCCGCCTCCGTCTTCGATAATTTGCCCCGCTTGCTGGAACGCCCCGGGGCGACCAGCGAGGGAAGCATTACTGCCTTTTATACGGTACTGCTGGAAAGCGAGGAAGAGGCGGACCCGATGGCGGATGAAATTCGCTCTATCCTTGACGGTCACCTGTATCTGAGCAGAAAGCTGGCCGGGCAGGGACATTACCCGGCAATCGATGTACTGAAAAGCGTAAGCCGCGTTTTTGGGCAAGTCACGACGCCGACACATGCTGAACAGGCATCTGCCGTGCGTAAATTAATGACGCGTCTGGAAGAGCTCCAGCTTTTCATTGACTTGGGAGAATATCGTCCTGGCGAAAATATCGATAACGATCGGGCGATGCAGATGCGGGATAGCCTGAAAGCCTGGTTATGCCAGCCGGTAGCGCAATATTCATCCTTTGATGACACGTTGAGCGGTATGAATGCATTCGCTGACCAGAATTAAAGTATTGCAGCGGCGCTGTACGGTATTTCATTCACAGTGTGAGTCGATATTACTTCGCTATCAGGATGAGGACCGCGGGCTGCAGGCCGAGGAGGTGGCGATCCTTGAACAAATAGCGGGTCTGAAATTGTTATTAGATACGCTGCGTGCAGAAAACAGACAGCTCAGTCGTGAGGAAATTTATACGTTATTACGTAAGCAGTCTATTGTTCGCCGGCAGATAAAAGATTTAGAACTCCAGATTATACAAATTCAGGAAAAACGGAGCGAGCTGGAAAAGAAAAGGGAAGAGTTTCAGAAAAAAAGTAAATATTGGTTGCGCAAAGAAGGGAACTATCAACGCTGGATAATCCGTCAGAAAAGACACTATATCCAGCGAGAGATACAGCAGGAAGAGGCCGAGTCAGAGGAGATAATTTAATGGGCGATGTGTCAGCTGTCAGTTCATCCGGGAACATTTTACTGCCGCAGCAGGATGAGGTTGGCGGTTTATCAGAAGCATTAAAAAAAGCGGTGGAAAAACATAAGACAGAATATTCCGATCATAAAAAAGATCGCGACTATGGCGATGCTTTCGTAATGCATAAAGAAACGGCTTTACCGGTATTGCTGGCGGCATGGCGACATGGCGCGCCAGCGAAATCAGAAAATCACAATGGCAACGTTTCTGGTCTGCATCATAACGGAAAAGGCGAACTCAGGATTGCTGAAAAACTGTTGAAAGTCACTGCTGAAAAATCTGTCGGTTTGATCTCTGCGGAGGCCAAAGTAGATAAATCCGCAGCGTTGCTATCGTCTAAAAATAGGCCGTTAGAAAGCGTAAGCGGTAAAAAATTATCTGCTGATTTAAAAGCCGTGGAATCCGTTAGTGAAGTAGCCGATAACGCCACGGGAATCTCTGACGATAATATCAAGGCATTGCCTGGGGATAATAAAGCCATCGCGGGCGAAGGCGTTCGTAAAGAGGGCGCGCCGCTGGCGCGGGATGTCGCACCTGCCCGAATGGCCGCAGCCAATACCGGTAAGCCTGACGATAAAGATCATAAAAAGGTTAAAGATGTTTCTCAGCTTCCGCTGCAACCAACCACTATCGCCGATCTTAGCCAATTAACCGGCGGCGATGAAAAAATGCCTTTAGCGGCGCAATCAAAGCCGCTGATGACTATTTTTCCCACTGCCGATGGCGTGAAAGGGGAGGATAGCTCGCTGACTTACCGTTTTCAGCGCTGGGGAAATGACTATTCCGTCAATATTCAGGCGCGGCAAGCAGGGGAGTTTTCGTTAATACCGTCAAATACGCAGGTTGAACATCGTTTGCATGATCAATGGCAAAACGGTAATCCCCAGCGCTGGCACCTGACGCGAGACGATCAACAAAATCCGCAGCAGCAACAGCACAGACAGCAATCTGGCGAGGAGGATGACGCCTGATGTCATTGCGTGTGAGACAGATTGATCGTCGCGAATGGCTATTGGCGCAAACCGCGACAGAATGCCAGCGCCATGGCCAGGAAGCTACGCTGGAATATCCGACGCGACAGGGAATGTGGGTTAGGTTGAGCGATGCAGAAAAACGGTGGTCGGCCTGGATTAAACCTGGGGACTGGCTTGAGCATGTCTCTCCCGCTCTGGCGGGGGCGGCGGTTTCTGCCGGTGCTGAGCACCTGGTCGTTCCCTGGCTTGCTGCAACAGAGCGACCGTTTGAGTTGCCCGTGCCGCATTTGTCCTGTCGGCGTTTATGCGTAGAGAACCCCGTGCCGGGAAGCGCGCTGCCGGAAGGGAAATTGTTGCACATTATGAGCGATCGGGGCGGCCTGTGGTTTGAATATCTTCCTGAACTGCCTGCAGTCGGGGGCGGCAGGCCGAAAATGCTGCGTTGGCCGTTGCGCTTTGTAATCGGTAGCAGTGATACGCAGCGTTCGTTGCTGGGCCGAATCGGGATCGGAGATGTACTTCTGATTCGTACTTCCCGTGCGGAAGTTTATTGCTACGCGAAAAAGTTAGGTCATTTCAACCGTGTTGAAGGGGGAATTATTGTGGAAACGTTAGATATTCAACATATCGAAGAAGAAAATAATACAACTGAAACTGCAGAAACTCTGCCTGGCTTGAACCAATTGCCCGTCAAACTGGAATTTGTTTTGTATCGTAAGAACGCTACCCTCGCCGAACTCGAAGCCATGGGGCAGCAGCAGCTATTATCACTGCCGACCAATGCTGAACTTAACGTTGAAATTATGGCGAATGGTGTTTTGCTGGGTAATGGCGAACTGGTACAGATGAATGACACCTTAGGCGTTGAGATCCATGAATGGCTGAGCGAGTCTGGTAATGGGGAATGATATCTCATTAATTGCCTTACTGGCATTTTCCACCCTGTTGCCATTTATTATTGCGTCAGGAACCTGTTTCGTTAAATTTTCTATTGTATTTGTCATGGTGCGTAACGCCCTGGGATTGCAGCAGATACCTTCAAATATGACGCTTAACGGCGTCGCATTGCTGCTTTCTATGTTTGTTATGTGGCCAATAATGCATGATGCCTACGTCTATTTTGAGGACGAAGATGTCACCTTTAATGATATTTCGTCATTAAGTAAACACGTTGATGAAGGTCTGGATGGCTATCGCGATTATCTGATCAAATATTCAGATCGCGAGTTAGTTCAGTTTTTTGAAAACGCGCAACTGAAGCGTCAGTATGGAGAAGAGACCGAGACGGTAAAGCGTGACAAAGATGAAATTGAAAAACCTTCAATATTTGCGTTATTACCTGCTTATGCGCTGAGTGAAATAAAAAGCGCGTTTAAAATTGGTTTTTATCTCTATTTGCCCTTTGTCGTCGTCGACCTGGTGGTATCCAGCGTGCTACTGGCGCTGGGGATGATGATGATGAGTCCGGTGACGATATCTACGCCTATTAAGCTGGTGCTTTTTGTCGCGCTTGATGGCTGGACCTTACTGTCTAAGGGATTGATATTACAGTATATGGACATTGCAACATGACATCATTACGAGACGGGATAGTTAAATGGATGATTTAGTGTTTGCAGGTAATAAGGCGCTCTATCTTGTTTTAATCCTGTCAGGGTGGCCGACGATTGTCGCAACGATTATCGGCCTCCTGGTAGGGTTATTCCAGACGGTAACGCAATTACAGGAACAGACGCTGCCTTTTGGCATTAAATTACTTGGCGTGTGTTTGTGCTTGTTTTTACTGTCTGGCTGGTATGGCGAAGTTTTACTCTCTTACGGGCGTCAGGTGATATTCCTGGCGTTGGCTAAGGGGTAAAAAATGCTTTACGCGTTGTACTTTGAAATTCATCACCTGGTTGCGTCTGCAGCACTAGGGTTTGCTCGCGTGGCGCCGATTTTTTTCTTTCTGCCGTTTTTGAATAGCGGGGTATTAAGCGGCGCGCCGAGAAACGCCATTATCATCCTGGTGGCATTGGGAGTATGGCCGCATGCATTGAACGAGGCGCCGCCGTTTTTATCGGTGGCGATGATTCCGTTAGTTCTGCAAGAAGCGGCGGTTGGCGTCATGCTGGGCTGTCTGCTGTCATGGCCTTTTTGGGTTATGCATGCGCTGGGTTGTATTATCGATAACCAGCGAGGGGCAACGCTAAGTAGCAGTATCGATCCGGCAAATGGCATTGATACCTCGGAAATGGCTAATTTCCTGAATATGTTTGCCGCTGTCATTTATTTACAAAACGGCGGTCTGGTCACGATGGTTGACGTGTTAAATAAAAGCTATCAGCTATGCGATCCGATGAACGAGTGCACGCCTTCATTACCGCCGCTATTAACGTTTATTAATCAGGTGGCTCAAAACGCGTTGGTTCTGGCCAGTCCGGTGGTATTAGTGCTGTTGCTGTCAGAAGTATTCCTGGGTTTATTGTCGCGCTTTGCTCCGCAAATGAACGCCTTTGCGATTTCACTGACGGTAAAAAGCGGTATTGCTGTTTTAATTATGCTGCTTTATTTCTCTCCGGTACTACCGGACAATGTACTGCGACTCTCTTTCCAGGCCACAGGATTAAGCAGTTGGTTTTACGAGCGAGGGGCGACGCATGTCCTCGAATAAAACAGAAAAACCGACTAAAAAACGGCTGGAAGACTCCGCTAAAAAAGGCCAGTCATTTAAAAGTAAAGATCTCATTATCGCCTGCCTGACGCTGGGAGGAATTGCCTATCTGGTGTCGTATGGCTCATTTAATGAGTTTATGGGGATAATTAAGATCATTATTGCGGATAATTTTGATCAGAGCATGGCTGACTACAGTTTGGCCGTTTTTGGGATAGGGTTAAAATATCTGATTCCATTTATGCTGCTCTGCTTAGTGTGTTCCGCATTACCGGCGTTATTACAGGCCGGTTTCGTGCTGGCGACAGAAGCATTAAAACCTAATTTATCGGCGTTAAACCCGGTAGAAGGTGCAAAAAAACTTTTTAGTATGAGAACGGTTAAAGATACGGTCAAAACCTTACTGTATCTCTCATCCTTTGTGGTGGCCGCCATCATTTGTTGGAAGAAATATAAGGTTGAAATCTTTTCTCAATTAAATGGCAATGTTGTGGGTATTGCCGTCATTTGGCGTGAACTTCTCCTCGCGCTGGTATTAACTTGCCTTGCTTGTGCATTGATTGTCTTATTATTGGATGCTATTGCGGAATATTTCCTGACCATGAAAGATATGAAAATGGATAAGGAAGAAGTGAAGCGTGAAATGAAGGAGCAGGAAGGGAACCCAGAGGTTAAATCTAAAAGACGTGAAGTTCATATGGAAATTCTGTCTGAACAGGTGAAATCCGATATTGAAAACTCACGCCTGATTGTTGCCAACCCCACGCATATTACGATCGGGATTTATTTTAAACCTGAACTGATGCCGATTCCGATGATCTCGGTGTATGAAACGAATCAGCGCGCACTGGCCGTCCGCGCCTATGCGGAGAAGGTTGGCGTACCTGTGATCGTCGATATCAAACTGGCGCGCAGTCTTTTCAAAACCCATCGCCGTTATGATCTGGTGAGTCTGGAAGAAATTGATGAGGTTTTACGTCTTCTGGTTTGGCTGGAAGAGGTAGAAAACGCGGGCAAAGACGTTATTCAGCCACAAGAAAATGAAGTACGACATTGAGCCGCGTAAAGCAGTAGCGATGTATTCATTGGGCGTTTTTTGAATGTTCACTAACCACCGTCGGGGTTTAATAACTGCATCAGATAAACGCAGTCGTTAAGTTCTACAAAGTCGGTGACAGATAACAGGAGTAAGTAATGGATTATCAAAATAATGTCAGCGAAGAACGTGTTGCGGAAATGATTTGGGATGCCGTTAGTGAAGGCGCCACGCTAAAAGACGTTCACGGGATCCCTCAAGATATGATGGACGGTTTATATGCTCATGCTTATGAGTTTTATAACCAGGGACGACTGGATGAAGCTGAGACATTCTTTCGTTTCTTATGCATTTATGATTTTTACAATCCCGATTACACCATGGGACTGGCGGCGGTATGCCAACTGAAAAAACAATTTCAGAAAGCATGTGACCTTTATGCAGTAGCGTTTACGTTACTTAAAAATGATTATCGCCCCGTTTTTTTTACCGGGCAGTGTCAATTATTAATGCGTAAGGCGGCAAAAGCCAGGCAGTGTTTTGAACTTGTCAATGAACGTACTGAAGATGAGTCTCTGCGGGCAAAAGCGTTGGTCTATCTGGAGGCGCTAAAAACGGCGGAGACAGAGCAGCACAGTGAACAAGAAAAGGAATAATTATGGTAAATGACGCAAGTAGCATTAGCCGTAGCGGATATACCCAAAATCCGCGTCTCGCTGAGGCGGCTTTTGAAGGCGTTCGTAAGAACACGGACTTTTTAAAAGCGGCGGATAAAGCTTTTAAAGATGTGGTGGCAACGAAAGCGGGCGACCTTAAAGCCGGAACAAAGTCCGGCGAGAGTACTATTAATACGGTGGGTCTGAAGCCGCCTACGGACGCCGCCCGTGAAAAACTCTCCAGCGAAGGGCAATTGACGTTACTGCTTGGCAAGTTAATGACGCTACTGGGCGATGTTTCGCTGTCTCAACTGGAGTCTCGTCTGGCGGTATGGCAGGCGATGATTGAGTCACAAAAAGAGATGGGGGTTCAGGTATCGAAGGAGTTTCAGACGGCTCTGGGAGAGGCTCAGGAGGCGACGGATCTCTATGAAGCCAGTATCAAAAAAACGGATACCGCCAAGAGTGTTTATGACGCTGCGGCCAAAAAACTGACGCAGGCGCAAAATAAATTGCAATCGCTGGACCCGGCTGACCCCGGCTATGCACAAGCTGAAGCCGCGGTAGAACAGGCCGGAAAAGAAGCGACAGAGGCGAAAGAGGCATTAGATAAGGCCACGGATGCGACGGTTAAAGCAGGCACAGACGCCAAAGCGAAAGCCGAGAAAGCGGATAACATTCTGACCAAATTCCAGGGAATGGCTAATGCCGCCCCTCAGAATCAGGTTTCCCAGGGTGAGCAGGATAATCTGTCAAATGTCGCCCGCCTCACTATGCTCATGGCCATGTTTATTGAGATTGTGGGCAAAAATACGGAAGAAAGCCTGCAAAACGATCTTGCGCTTTTCAGCTCCTTGCAGGAAGGCCGTCAGGCGGAGATGGAAAAGAAATCGGCTGAATTCCAGGAAGAGACGCGCAAAGCCGAGGAAACGAACCGCATTATGGGATGTGTTGGGAAAGTCCTCGGCGCGTTGTTGACCATTGTCAGCGTGGTTGGCGCTATTTTTACCGGCGGGGCGAGTCTGGCGCTGGCTGCAGTAGGGCTTGCGGTTATGGTCGCCGACGAGATTGTGAAGGCGACGACGGGGGTGTCGTTTATCCAGCAAGCGCTGAATCCCATTATGGAGCATGTGCTGAAGCCGTTAATGGAGCTGATTGGCAAGGCGATTACCAAAGCGCTGGAAGGATTAGGCGTCGATAAGAAAACGGCGGAGATGGCCGGTAGCATTGTTGGCGCGATTGTTGCAGCCATTGCGATGGTGGCGGTCATTGTGGTGGTCGCAGTTGTCGGGAAAGGCGCAGCGGCGAAACTGGGTAACGCGTTGAGCAAAATGATGGGCGAAACGATTAAGAAGTTGGTGCCTAACGTGCTGAAACAGATGGCGCAAAACGGCAGCAAACTCTTTACCCAGGGGATGCAACGTATTACTAGCGGTCTGGGTAATGTGGGTAGCAAGATGGGCCTGCAAACGAATACCTTAAGTAAAGAGCTGGTAGGTAATACCCTAAATAAAGTGGCGTTGGGCATGGAAGTCACGAATACCGCAGCCCAGTCAGCCGGTGGTGTTGCCGAGGGCGTATTTATTAAAAATGCCAGCGAGGCGCTTGCTGATTTTATGCTCGCCCGTTTTGCCATGGATCAGATTCAGCAGTGGCTTAAACAATCCGTAGAAATATTTGGTGAAAACCAGAAGGTAACGGCGGAACTACAAAAAGTCATGTCTTCTGCGGTACAGCAAAATGCGGATGCTTCGCGTTTTATTCTGCGCCAGAGTCGCGCATAAAAACTGCCAAAATAAAGGGAGAAAAATATGTTAATTAGTAATGTGGGAATAAATCCCGCCGCTTATTTAAATAATCATTCTGTTGAGAATAGTTCACAGACAGCTTCGCAATCCGTTAGCGCTAAAGATATTCTGAATAGTATTGGTATTAGCAGCAGTAAAGTCAGTGACCTGGGGTTGAGTCCTACACTGAGCGCGCCTGCGCCAGGGGTATTAACGCAAACCCCCGGAACGATCACGTCCTTTTTAAAAGCCAGTATTCAAAATACCGACATGAATCAGGATTTGAATGCCCTGGCAAATAATGTCACGACTAAAGCGAATGAGGTTGTGCAAACCCAGTTACGCGAGCAGCAGGCAGAAGTCGGAAAGTTTTTTGATATTAGCGGGATGTCTTCCAGTGCCGTTGCGCTGTTGGCTGCCGCGAATACGTTAATGCTGACGTTGAACCAGGCTGATAGCAAACTGTCTGGTAAGTTGTCATTAGTCAGTTTTGATGCAGCTAAAACGACGGCAAGCTCCATGATGCGCGAAGGGATGAATGCGTTGTCCGGTAGTATTTCCCAGAGCGCGCTTCAGTTGGGGATCACTGGCGTGGGCGCAAAACTGGAATATAAGGGGCTGCAGAATGAAAGAGGCGCGCTTAAACATAATGCCGCGAAGATCGATAAACTGACCACCGAAAGCCACAGTATTAAAAACGTGCTGAACGGGCAGAATAGCGTCAAACTCGGTGCTGAAGGCGTCGATTCTCTGAAATCGTTAAATATGAAGAAAACCGGTACCGATGCGACGAAAAATCTTAATGATGCGACGCTTAAATCTAATGCCGGAACCAGCGCCACGGAAAGTCTGGGTATTAAAGACAGTAATAAACAAATCTCCCCTGAACATCAGGCTATTCTGTCGAAACGTCTTGAGTCTGTCGAATCCGATATTCGTCTTGAGCAGAATACCATGGATATGACTCGAATCGATGCGCGCAAGATGCAGATGACGGGCGATCTGATTATGAAGAACTCAGTCACGGTCGGTGGTATTGCAGGGGCGTCCGGGCAGTACGCCGCTACTCAGGAACGTTCCGAGCAGCAAATTAGCCAGGTGAACAACCGGGTTGCCAGCACCGCATCGGACGAAGCCCGTGAAAGTTCACGTAAATCGACCAGCCTGATTCAGGAAATGCTGAAAACAATGGAGAGCATTAACCAGTCGAAAGCATCCGCACTCGCTGCTATCGCAGGCAATATTCGCGCTTAATCTGAAAGGTCATCTATACGCCATCAGGGGTGTGATTTAATCGCGCTCCTGATGGCGAACTGGGGATATTATGCTTAATATTCAAAATTATTCCGCTTCTCCTCATCCGGGGATTGTTGCCGAACGGCCGCAGACTCCCTCGGCGAGCGAGCACGTCGAGACTGCCGTGGTACCGTCTACCACAGAACATCGCGGTACAGAGATCATTTCATTATCGCAGGCGGCTACTAAAATCCAGCAGGCACAGCAGACGCTGCAGTCAACGCCACCGATCTCTGAAGAGAATAATGACGAGCGCACGCTGGCGCGCCAACAGTTGACCAGCAGCCTGAATGCGCTGGCGAAGTCTGGCGTGTCATTATCCGCAGAACAAAATGAGAACCTGCGGAGCGCGTTTTCTGCGCCGACGTCGGCCTTATTTAGCGCTTCGCCTATGGCGCAGCCGAGAACAACCATTTCTGATGCTGAGATTTGGGATATGGTTTCCCAAAATATATCGGCGATAGGTGACAGCTATCTGGGCGTTTATGAAAACGTTGTCGCAGTCTATACCGATTTTTATCAGGCCTTCAGTGATATTCTTTCCAAAATGGGAGGCTGGTTATTACCAGGTAAGGACGGTAATACCGTTAAGCTAGATGTTACCTCACTCAAAAATGATTTAAACAGTTTAGTCAGTAAATATAATCAAATAAACAGTAATACTGTTTTATTTCCAACGCAGTCAGGCAGCGGCGTTAAAGTAGCCACTGAAGCGGAAGCGAGACAGTGGCTCAGTGAATTGAATTTACCGAATAGCTGCCTGAAATCTTATGGATCCGGTTATGTCGTCACCGTTGATCTGACGCCATTACAAAAAATGGTTCAGGATATTGGTGGCTTAGGCGCGCCGGGAAAAGATTCAAAACTCGAAATGGATAACGCCAAATATCAAGCCTGGCAGTCGGGTTTTAAAGCGCAGGAAGAAAATCTGAAAACCACATTACAGACGCTGACGCAAAAATATAGCAATGCCAATTCATTGTACGACAACCTGGTAAAAGTGCTGAGCAGTACGATAAGTAGCAGCCTGGAAACCGCCAAAAGCTTCCTGCAAGGATAACAGAAGAGGATATTAATAATGTTAACAAGTGTAAGACCTCAGTCTCCGGTCACGATGGCGGGTATGCAAAATGAGGTGAAAATGCAAGCGACGAAGCTTGCGGCGAATATCTCAGGAATCAGAGAAAGCGCTCTTACTTCTCCTTTAGGGGACATTAAAGGCCCTAAAGCGGAAGATTTTCCGGCGCTGGTCAAAAATGCGAGTCTGGAGACGTTATTCAAATGTGGGGAGGACGCTGAAGCGTTAAAGGCGATTTTCACCAATTCAGATAACGTTGCTGCCAGGAGGGCGGTAACGGAGTTTGCGGGGCTTTTTCGTACAGCGCTGAGTGCCACCAGTGACTCGCCGGCGGCGACAGACCTACTGATCAAGGTGGGGGAAGAATATACTGCACAGATAGTGAAAGATGGTCTGAAAGAAAAATCGGCTTTTGGACCGTGGATACCAGCAACAGAGAAAGCGGAAGCAAAGCTTAAGACCCTGAACCAGAAATTGTTAAGCATTATCACAGATAATACTGGCGGCGATTTAGGTAAATTATCGACGAATTTTGTTATGCAGGAAGTGATACCGTATGTTGCCAGCTGTATTGAACATCAATTTGGCTGTACGTTAGATCCGTTAACCCGCAGCAATCTTACACAGCTTATTGACAGAGCGGCGGCGAAAGCCGTTGATGCGCTGGAGATGTGCCATCAAAAATTAACGCAAGAACAGGGTGTCAGCTTAGGAAAGGAAGCAAGGCACCTTGAGCTGAAAGCGTTGATACCCCTGTTGCTACGTAATGTCTTTACGCAAATTCCGGCAGAAAGGCTGCCCGACCCTAAAATCCCGGAACCTGCGGCTGGACCGGTACCAGATGGTGGGAAAAAAGCAGAACCTGCGGGTATTAATATCAATATTAATATTGATAGCAGTAACCGTAGCGTGGATAACAGTAAGCATATTAACAATAGCCGAAGCCATGTCGATAATAGCCAGCGCCATATCGATAATAGCAACCATGATAATAGCCGGAAGTCGATTGATAATAGCCGAACATTTATTGATAACAGCCAACGCCATGACGAGTCAAACCATTCGACTAACAGCAGCAACGTAAGTCATAGTCATTCGCGTGTGGATTCGACTACGCATCAAACGGAGACGGCACACAGCGCCAGCACAGGGGCAATTGACCATGGCATCGCAGGTAAAATTGACGTCGCGGCTCATGCGACGGCAGAGGCTGTGACTAACGCTTCATCCGAAAGTAAAGATGGAAAGGTGGTCACGTCTGAAAAGGGCACTACGGGAGAAAGGAGCTCTTTTGATAAAGTCGATGGCGTAACCAGCAAGGTCATTATCGATAAACCGATACAGAATACGGTGCATAGCGTTAATGGTAGTAAAGAGCACAAGCAGACGACAGAAATTGTGGGTGATAAGCCGCTTACCAGCCAATTCGTTGGCGGCGAGCAGAATAAAATTAATACGTTGCAGGCAGAAAACTCGGTAATTACAGGTAATAAAGCGGATACGATTGATAATGATAATAGCCAGATAGATAGCGCTGACGAATATCCCGGTCTTAAGTTTAAGCAAAATAGTTTCCTCTCAGCAATTCCGAGTAATATGAGTATGCGTTCAGTGAGTTTTAACGCTCGTGACACATTTTTGGGGGTAGTACGTAAAGCTCTGGAGCCGGATACCTCCACACCGTTTTCATCACGCGTGAAGTTTGACGAGTTGCGTGCGAAAATATTACCCAATGACTCTATAAAGAGTGCTACATTGAAAGCGCAATGCAGCGAGATTAACAATAACCAGGAATTGAAAAAGGACATTGATAAGCTTAAAGGGGTCATTAATCAGCATCCACAAAAAGGGAAATTGGCTGAGGTTGCGCAACGGTTTGTCAGAGAAGCGGGTTTGACAAAACTAAAAGAGGATACCGACTATTTACTAAGTAGCGTACTGGATAGTATTCTCGGCAATACCAGCTGGCGTGAGAACCAGGTTTCAGAGTCATACTCGTATAACCCGGTTATTACTACCGTTGATGGCTTGCACATGCAGCGTTAATTAATTGGAAAAGATACGATGAATATGGATATTGAAGCAAGAGTCAAAAAAGTGATCACCTCCTGTATTGCCGTTGATGTTGATAGTATCAATGGTCAGACCCATCTGGTTGAGGATCTTTACGCTGACTCATTGGATTTAATTGATATTGTATTTGGTCTTAGTGAGGAGTTTGACATTAGTTGTAATGAAAACGATCTTCCGGATATGACGACCTTTGCGGATATATGCCGTGTTGTTAAAAAAAGTCTTGAGTCCAGGGTGTAGTATTTTTCTCTCGCTCGACAACAATTGAACAAGATTAATTGTTATGAAAATCATCACACATGTAGTACCAGGTTCAGATATGGCTGCAATATATGATGATATTGCTGACAGTTCGCGTTTTGTTATTAAAGGCAAGTTACGTCATGTTGAAAATGATCCGAAGGAGCTGCTGATATGTGTTCCGACGCGTAGTGAATGGCTATTCTACTGGATTAAAGGAGAGAAATATTGCGCCCGGCGATGGGCGCAAAAAAGCATCAAAACATCATGTAACCAGATTAAAGTTGAAGAAATAATATTATAAAAGATATTATTCAAGAGGAAAGTAAATTGCAAACACACCAGGATATTATCGCTAATATTGGTGAAAAATTAGGTTTACCACTCACTTTTGACGACAACAATCAGTGCTTATTACTACTCGATAGCGATATTTTTACGTCTATTGAAGCTAAAGATGATATCTGGTTATTGAACGGTATGATTATACCGTTATCGCCTTTTTGTGGCGATTCTATCTGGCGGCAGATTATGGTGATTAATGGTGAACTGGCTGCGAATAATGAAGGTACGTTAGCGTATATTGATGCCGCAGAGACGTTGTTGTTTATACATGCAATTACCGATCTGACAAATACTTACCATATTATATCGCAGCTTGAGTCATTTGTGAATCAGCAGGAAGCGCTCAAAAACATACTGCAGGAATATGCTAAAGTATGAGGAGAGAAAATTGAATAATTTAACGTTGTCTTCGTTTTCAAAAGTTGGTGTGTCGAATGATGCCCGACTTTATATTGCTAAGGAAAATACTGATAAGGCATATGTTGCGCCTGAAAAATTTTCGTCAAAAGTATTAACCTGGCTTGGAAAAATGCCGTTATTTAAAAACACTGAAGTGGTGCAAAAACATACGGAAAATATCAGAGTACAGGATCAAAAGATTTTACAGACATTTCTCCAGGCACTAACGGAAAAATATGGGGAAACAGCAGTTAATGACGCACTGTTAATGACCCGTATAAATATGAACAAACCCCTTACCCAACGTTTAGCAGTGCAGATCACGGAGTGTGTAAAAGCTGCTGACGAAGGATTTATAAACCTTATTAAGAGCAAGGATAATGTTGGAGTCATGAATGCCGCTTTAGTCATAAAAGGCGGCGATACAAAAGCGACAGAACAAAATAACGATGTTGGTGCAGAAAGGAAGCAACCTTTACTCGATATCGCGCTAAAGGGACTTAAAAGAACATTACCGCAGCTGGAACAAATGGATGGAAATAGCCTGCGAGAAAACTTCCAGGAGATGGCTTCAGGTAACGGCCCGCTGCGTTCATTAATGACGAATTTACAGAATTTAAATAAAATTCCAGAGGCTAAACAACTTAATGATTATGCTGTAACGTTAACAAATATTCAGGTAGGTGTAGCCCGGTTCTCACAATGGGGAACCTGTGGGGGAGAGGTTGAGAGGTGGATTGATAAAGCCTCTACTCATGAATTAACCCAGGCTGTAAAAAAAATGCACGTTATTGCTAAAGAACTGAAAAACGTTACAGCTGAACTTGAGAAAATAGAAGCCGGCGCGTCAATGCCACAGACGATGAGCGGACCGACACTGGGCCTGGCACGGTTTGCGGTCAGCAGCATTCCAATTAATCAGCAAACCCAGGTGAAACTGAGCGATGGAATGCCTGTGCCAGTGAATGCGTTAACTTTTGATGGTAAGCCTGTGGCATTAGCCGGTTCGTACCCTAAAAATACGCCGGATGCGCTGGAAGCGCATATGAAAATGCTTCTTGAAAAAGAATGCTCATGCCTGGTGGTGTTAACGCCGGAAGATCAGATGCAGGCAAAACAATTACCAGCCTATTTCAGAGGGAGCTACACCTTTGGCGAGGTGCATACCAACAGCCAAAAAGTGAGCTCAGCCAGTCAGGGAGAAGCGATAGACCAATACAATATGCAACTGTCCTGTGGTGAAAAGCAGTATACAATCCCGGTATTGCATGTGAAAAATTGGCCAGATCACCAGCCGTTACCGTCTATTGCTCAGTTAAAATACCTTGCGGATAAGGTGAAAAATAGCAACCAAAATGGCGCGCCGGGGCGTAGTTCATCAGATAAGCATTTACCGATGATTCATTGTCTGGGCGGAGTGGGAAGAACCGGAACGATGGCGGCGGCCCTTGTACTTAAGGATAATCCTCATAGTAATCTGGAGCAGGTACGTGCAGATTTCCGGAATTCACGGAACAATAGAATGCTGGAAGACGCCTCACAGTTTGTACAATTAAAAGCAATGCAAGCCCAGTTGCTTATGACGACGGCAAGCTGATAAAAATATAGCTTACTTTTAGAACTATCTGAAAGTAAGCTATTCCTGTCTCATTATTTGTTTACCGCGATAGAAAGTCTTTTGTTTTTCTCTTCTGCTGACATCCCTTTTAATTTTCTGTAATTCTCCCAAATTTTTTTAGCATAACGTTTCCTTATATCCGATCGTTTCGGCGACGTCCCGGCATTATAAGCGCCAACGGCCTCCCAGCTATAACCGTAGATTTTCATCATATCTGATAAAATGGATGCGCCAACAATGACAGAAATGCAGGGGTCCTGTAACAACTGTTTTTCACTAATCCCCATTTTTTTCAGCCTTTTCATATGGAAGCTGTTAATTTGCATCAGGCCAAGATCGGTTGAACCATCTCGGTTATGACCAATGGCGCCTGGTTTCATCGCCGATTCCTGCTGGGCGATAGCGTAAAGTAGTTCGGATTCAATATTGAACATTTTTTCAGCCTGAAGCCAGCAATCAGCCCATGCCGTATTTATGTTAAGCAACCAGATTACGATGATAAAAAAATAATACATATCTCCTCTCTCAGATTTTACCGTAATTTAATCAAGCGGGGATCCTGTTTCCATCTTTTGAACCAAATATTATCTTCGTTTTTAAATTTATTCCACATTTTCTCGGCAATAGCTTCGCCGTGGGCAATCAGCACTAACGGTAATAATCCTGGATTATTATCAATACGCTGTTCACTTTCCAGAAATTCTCTTATCGTTGGTAAGGCACGCTCACTATTCTGACAGTATTCAGCATAAAGAAGATTAACAGCAATAAGCCCTGTTATTTCCTGCGTGGATATTTCTTTAGTTAATTTTCGTGCCAGTTCATGTTTACCTTTAAGCGAAAGAAACATAACCTGCATACTTAATAATATTGGATTATCCTGCAGGTGCTGTGAGCGTAATTCATCGCCTAAACGTATAGCATCATCAATACCGGTATGATAATAGGTAATCCACAGCTTAGTGATCCCTGCGGCTGCGCGCGTTGGGTCCAATTTTAAACACTCGTTAATCGTTTGTAAGGCCTCCTCCAACTGGCCAGCCATGAAGAGATTCCAGCCATAATAATATTTAATATCTGCAGAGATGGGCGAAAGTAAGTTAGCTTGTTTGAATAGCAAACTCCCGACGATGTATTCTGAATGAATTGTATTAATTAGCCCCAGTAATCCTAAAGCTTGTGGATTATTGTGGTCCAGCTCTGTCGCCTTAATCGCATGTTCTTTAGCTTTGATCATGGCGTTTTGTTTATCAAAAATCCCCATTTGCGCCATACTGAGGTAGCATTCTGCCAGCGCACAGTAAGGCGCAATGCTGTTTGGCGACATGTTAACGCACTGAGTCAGCAATTTAAGCGCTTGCTGTAAGCTATAGGGAGTATATTGATTTAACTCATGCTTACCGCGTAAGTAAACCATGGTACTGTCAATCGAATTTAGCTCGCTAATCTGCTTTGTGTCCCAGCGAAGTCCGGGAATACATCTGAGCAAAAGATTCGCGATTTTGTTTTGCAAGAGAGAAGCGGGTTGGTTTGCTATCAACTTAATGCTTTCCTGGTGCAGCAGGTGGTAGCCTTTAACCCGAACTATCTCGATCTGTACAATATTATCATTGCCATCGGGTATCATCTGCCCGGAGATATAATAATCGGGGCGTAATTGATCCATAAGCTCAAGAATATCTTTAACACTGCGGCAGTTCTTCGTAATGGTCACCGGCAGCACGCTTAGGCCAAAGGGCGCATACTGCGATAATCCCTTCACGATAGAGTAATGCAGACTCTCTGATTGAACCTGATCCTGCATCTGAAAAGGAAGTATCGCCAATGTATGAGTCGTAGGTTGCGGCGCTGGCGGAGACACCACTACGACCGGACGATTAAACCGATAGCCCTGTCCGTACAGTGTTTCAATGTAACGATGATCTTTATCTTCCGACAGAATACGTCGTAAGGCATAAATACAGCGGGTAAGAGATTCTTCGTTAACTTCCGCGTCGCCCCATACCTGGTCCAGTAAGGTGTTTTTACTCACAATCTCGCCGGCGGCTTCGAGCAGGATGACCAGAACGGCATATTCTTTTGGCGGAATATTGACTTTCTTTTCTGAGCGTAGCAGGGAGCCGTCCATGTTGAGTATGAAATCATCAAAGACGAATTTTTTATTCGATACAGGAACAGGATTAAAATGTGGCATGATAATAGTGTATTCTCTTACAGGGTGAAAAGTTATAATAGCTAATACAAGTCGTTAGGATAGAATCTACTGTCTCAGTAATTCTGCTGTTAGTACTAACGGTCAGATTGAGCTTTTATTATGAGCTTAATGTCATATTCTACGGGCTCGGATTTATATGTTTTTAACATTTGATTATTTAGCTTATGTCTGTGCTTTAAATAACTGACATGTTGGTAATGATATTATTATAACTGACTGTGATTATCGAATGGGCCCTGCCGTATGTCCTGTTGCAGAGAGAGTCAGCGTCGGGCATCTAAATATTTACATATTTAACTTGACCTCATTGCAATAGAGATTAGTTTTGTAGCTATCTTACTGCATTTTTTTTGGGTGTAAATGCTGCTTATTATATCTTCATGGTTAATGGTCTGATAATTACACCATCAGAACCATTTTTTTCGAAGATTTTCACTAAATGACCATTCGTTGAAAGTTTAAGAGTGTAATTTGGCTTAGGCGCCAAAATATAAATGAAAGACTATTTTTAATGGTGCGCTTATTTTTATGTTTTTTTGCGGAATAATGATATCGCCTTTTCTTTACTCCCTTCAGCTATAGCGTCAAAAAGGTAGGGGGTTTATGAGCAGTATCATCCTCAGGCTGGCCCCCAGGCATTATATCGATATCAGTAGGAAGAGAAGAGGTATGCCTGGCAGAAAGCTAACAAGCGTGACTGTTTCGGTGTAGACCGTTCAGGCAAATAGTTCTCAGAGGGAACGGATGATGTATAAATATGAATAAAATGCCGGCCTTAATCCAAAGGGTTAAAGCCGGAAGGAGATAGTGTCATCTGGACGGATTCTTACGCTGTGAATAAGGCAATATCGGTTTACCAGTCATCATAGCGATGACAAGTTCACAAAAATCGTTTATATAATCAGCCTTACTTTAAATTACCAGAGATATCAGTATAAGCTGTCTTCCAGACAGAACAATGATGTTGAATAGCCTCCCATCCTGATAGAGCGTGTTAATGCGCAGTCTGAATTTTAAATTATTACAATTTTAATAAAAATCTTTACTTGAGTGACAGATACAAAAAATGTTAATGGTTCGCCATTTTTATGAATGTCGATGGCGTAGTTTTAAAATATTTTTTGAAACATTGAATGAAGTAGGATGTGCTATCATAACCACATTTTAATGCTACAGCATTAACATTATGGTTGCCTATGCGTAAAAGTTTTGCTGCCTGATTCATCCTTGCCGATAAGTAGATGTCGCTAAAGCTGGTACCTTCTTCTGCAAGTTTCCGTTTGAGCGTTGACGTACTCATAAATATATGATCGGCAATATCCGTAAGCTTCCACTGTCTACTGGGTGACGAAGATAGAATGTTGTAAACGCGCTCCTTTAACGTTATCTGAGCCGAGCTAAGGATGATCTCATAACTCTCCGGGAGTCGGAGAAAAGCAGTAAGCAGGAACAGCAGAAAATAAGGAATTAACTCTTCATTTTCAATACAACTCTTGTTGTTACAGTTACTGCAACCTTTGCTTGTATCCTTCGTACAGGAGAACGCCGTTTTCAGATGTTCAAATACCTCTCTTCTGGCAGGAAAGTCAGGCGTATAGAAGATTTTCTGCGCTTTCTCTGTGGGTACCGCCATTTTGGTTTGCTGCTCGTTTGGGATAAGTGCATAGAGAGCGCCAAGTCGTTGCGTCGGTATCTCGAGTATATCGAAATCCATGTGGCCATTGACCTCTTCAAGCGTCACGCTAACTACCTGCTCTTTTTTGAGCACCAACATCCCAGGTTCGTCACAGTAAATCGTATCGTGATTATTGCTAATCGTCAGTTTACCGCTCCGAAAGCAAACTAAAGTGAAACTGCTTACATAAAGATTTCTGATGGTAACCTGCTGAGCCTGACTTTTAATTTGCTGCTGGGTATTTGTCAAAAGTGATTTTAATTTCTGTAAGTTATCTGCGGCAGGACGCTGATGACTATTACTTACAAAGGTTACATTTTCCATATTATCCCTTTGTTGATGTTATTTTAATGTTCCTTACTGGTATCCTACTGAAAAAATCTGAGTTGTAAATGCTCTTTATTAGCGCGTGTTGGCAATGGTCTGATTGTTACACCAAAAGAACCCAAATTTGGGTAATTTATCTACAGTAGTTTAAGCCCCAATGGGGACGATGGTTCTTTTAATATGTGTTGAGACGCATTATACAGAATAAATTGATTTTATTTCTCACTTTTCATTCTATTTTCATCAGGAATCCCTGTGTCCTGTGCGGTACTCTGCTGCTATCGAGAACGACAGACATCGCTAACAGTATATATGGAAACATCAAAAGAGAAGACGATAACAAGCCCTGGGCCATACATAGTTCGATTACTTAACAGCTCACTGAACGGCTGTGAGTTTCCATTGCTGACAGGCCGAACACTCTTTGTGGTAGGTCAGAGTGATGTGCTCACTGCTTCAGGCCAACTCCCTGATATACCTGCCGATAGCTTTTTTATCCCGCTGGACCATGGCGGAGTAAATTTTGAAATCCAGGTGGATACGGATGCGACCAAAATTATACTCCATAAGCTAAAAGAAGGAAATTCCGAATCTCGTTCAGTGCAATTAAATACGCCAATACAGGTCGGTGAATTGCTTATCCTGATTCGCCCGGAAAGCGAGCCGTGGGTGCCCGAGCAGCCTGAGAAGTTAGAAACGTCTGCAAAAAAGAACGAGCCGCGTTTTAAAAACGGAATTGTAGCCGCACTGGCCGGGTTTTTTATATTAGGGATTGGGACGGTGGGGACGTTATGGATACTTAACTCGCCGCAGCGGCAGGCCGCAGAGCTCGATTCGCTATTGGGACAGGAGAAGGAGCGCTTTCAGGTGTTGCCAGGACGGGACAAAATGCTCTATGTCGCTGCGCAAAATGAAAGAGATACGCTGTGGGCTCGTCAGGTTTTAGCCAGGGGCGATTATGATAAAAATGCGCGAGTGATTAACGAAAACGAAGAAAATAAACGTATCTCTACCTGGCTGGATACCTATTATCCGCAGCTGGCTTATTATCGGCTTCATTTCGATGAGCCGCGTAAACCCGTTTTCTGGCTAAGCCGCCAGCGAAACACGATGAGCAAGAAAGAGCTCGAGGTGTTAAGTCAAAAGCTGAGAGCGCTAATGCCTTACGCGGATTCGGTTAACATCACGTTGATGGACGATGTTACCGCAGCAGGCCAGGCGGAAGCGGGGCTAAAACAGCAGGCGTTACCTTATTCCCGCAGGAATCATAAGGGGGGCGTAACGTTTGTTATTCAGGGGGCGCTCGATGATGTAGAAATACTCAGAGCTCGTCAATTTGTCGATAGCTATTACCGCACATGGGGAGGACGCTATGTGCAGTTTGCGATCGAATTAAAAGATGACTGGCTCAAGGGGCGCTCATTTCAGTACGGGGCGGAAGGATATATCAAAATGAGCCCAGGCCATTGGTATTTCCCAAGTCCACTTTAATTTAACGCAAATAAGGAAGTCATTATGCCAACATCTTGGTCAGGTTATCTGGATGAAGTTTCAGCAAAATTTGATACGGGCGTTGATGATCTACAAACGCAGGTAACAGAGGCGCTGGATAAATTAGCAGCAAAACCCTCCGATCCGGCGCTACTGGCGGCGTATCAGAGTAAGCTCTCGGAATATAACTTGTACCGTAACGCGCAATCGAACACGGTAAAAGTCTTTAAGGATATTGATGCTGCCATTATTCAGAACTTCCGTTAATCAGTTATAAGGTGGATTATGTCGATTGCAACTATTGTCCCTGAGAATGCCGTTATAGGGCAGGCGGTCAATATCAGACCTATGGAAACAGACATTGTCTCGCTGGATGATCGGCTACTCCAGGCTTTTTCTGGTTCGGCGATTGCCACGGCTGTGGATAAACAGACGATTACCAACAGGATTGAGGACCCTAATCTGGTGACGGACCCTAAAGAGCTGGCTATTTCGCAAGAGATGATTTCAGATTATAACCTGTATGTTTCTATGGTAAGTACCCTGACTCGTAAAGGAGTCGGGGCTGTTGAAACGCTATTACGCTCATGATTCGTCGATATCTATATACCTTTCTGCTGGTAGTGACCCTTGCCGGCTGTAAGGATAAGGATCTTTTAAAAGGACTGGACCAGGAACAGGCTAATGAGGTCATTGCCGTTCTGCAAATGCACAATATAGAGGCGAATAAAATTGATAGCGGAAAATTGGGCTATAGCATTACCGTTGCTGAGCCTGATTTTACCGCCGCAGTGTACTGGATTAAAACCTATCAGCTTCCTCCCCGGCCACGGGTGGAAATTGCGCAGATGTTCCCGGCGGATTCGCTGGTATCGTCTCCGCGAGCTGAAAAAGCCAGGTTATATTCGGCTATTGAACAGCGACTGGAGCAGTCATTACAGACGATGGAGGGCGTGCTCTCCGCCAGGGTCCATATTAGTTATGATATTGATGCTGGTGAAAATGGCCGCCCGCCAAAACCGGTTCATCTGTCGGCATTAGCCGTATATGAACGAGGTTCGCCGCTTGCGCATCAGATCAGCGATATCAAGCGTTTCTTAAAGAATAGTTTTGCCGATGTGGATTATGACAACATTTCTGTTGTGTTGTCAGAACGTTCTGATGCCCAATTACAGGCTCCCGGCACACCAGTAAAACGTAATTCTTTTGCAACCAGTTGGATTGTGTTGATTATTTTGTTATCCGCGATGTCAGCAGGCTTTGGCGTCTGGTATTACAAAAACCATTATGCCCGCAATAAGAAAGGCATAACGGCTGATGATAAGGCGAAATCGTCAAATGAATAGGCAGCCATTACCCATTATCTGGCAAAAAATCATTTTTGATCCGTTGTCGTATATTCATCCTCAGCGGTTGCAGATAGCCCCAGAAATGATTGTCAGACCCGCCGCCAGGGCGGCAGCGAATGAGTTAATACTGGCGGCATGGCGGCTTAAGAACGGAGAAAAGGAGTGTATTCAAAACTCACTGACGCAGCTGTGGCTGCGTCAGTGGCGCCGACTGCCGCAAGTAGCGTATTTACTCGGTTGCCATAAACTGAGAGCCGATCTGGCAAGGCAGGGAGCCTTGCTTGGCCTGCCGGATTGGGCGCAAGCATTTTTGGCAATGCATCAGGGAATAAGTTTATCTGTCTGCAATAAGGCGCCGAATCACCGGTTTTTACTTAGCGTCGGGTATGCACAGTTAAATGCCCTGAATGAATTTTTACCTGAATCTTTAGCACAGCGTTTTCCTTTGCTTTTTCCTCCATTTATTGAGGAGGCATCGAAGCAGGATGCTGTAGAAATGTCAATTTTGCTACTGGCCTTACAATATGCTCAAAAATATCCCAATTCCGTCCCCGCTTTCGCCTGTTGAGGGGATACTGATAAAGCGTAAAACGCTGGAACGTTATTTCTCTATTGAAAGATTAGAACAGCAGGCGCATCAACGGGCTAAGCGTATTTTGCGAGAGGCGGAAGAAGAGGCAAAGACCTTGCGGATGTACGCCTACCAGGAAGGTTACGAGCAGGGAATGATAGACGCGTTACAGCAGGTTGCAGCTTATCTTACTGATAATCAGACAATGGCCTGGAAGTGGATGGAAAAAATACAGATTTATGCCCGCGACTTATTTTCAGCAGCGGTCGACCATCCCGAAACGCTTTTAACCGTACTGGATGAGTGGCTGAGAGATTTTGCTAAGCCTGAGGGGCAACTTTTTTTAACACTGCCAGTTAATGCGAAAAAAGATCACCAAAAGCTGATGGTGTTGCTTATGGAGAACTGGCCAGGCACTTTTAATCTTAAATATCATCAGGAACAGCGCTTTATCATGAGTTGCGGCGATCAGATCGCTGAATTTTCACCTGAACAGTTTGTTGAAACGGCTGTAGGCGTCATTAAGCATCATCTTGATGAACTTCCACAAGACTGTCGGACGATTTCTGATAACGCCATTAACGCACTTATTGATGAGTGGAAGACAAAAACGCAAGCATTGTAAAATGGAGGCTATAAGGTGATACCGGGTACGATTTCGACTTCTTATTTGGTCCCGACAGCGGATACTGAAGCGACGAGTGTTGTTTCGTTGAGTGCCAGGGCCGCTATGCTGAATAATGTGGATAGCGCGCCTTTAAGCAAGGGCAGCGACGTTGATCTTTATGATGCATTCTACCAACGACTTTTGTCGCTTCCTGAGTCAGCCTCTTCTGAAACGCTTAAAGATAGCATTTATCAAGAGATGAATGCCTTCAAAGATCCCAAAAGTGGCGATTCGGCATTTGTCTCTTTTGAGCAGCAAACGGCTATGCTACAAAATATGTTAGCAAAAGTTGAATCGGGCACCCATTTATATGAGGCTTTAAACGGGGTATTAGTTGGCACAATGAATGCGCAGTCACAAATGACCTCCTGGATGCAGGAGATTATTTTATCGGGCGGGGAAAACAAAGAGGCAATTGACTGGTGAACCCCCATTGCTGGCGATTTGTGATAGGGTATGGTGTATATATCAGCAAATAATGCAGAAAATGCACCATGCCGGTGTGTCTATCTTAATGATATATATGGATTATTAAGGTCTCTGCCAGGCGTTTTATCCTGAAAGAATTATATTAATATTGTAAGGTTTTATTACAAAATTTTGCATAAGGTTTGTAAGAGTATCTTTTTATGATGAAATGAGCGCGCGTTGGAATGTAATTATTGGCTATGATAATAAAAAAATCGGATTTAAATCATTTCTGTGAGTTTTAATTATTTCTTTATAAGAATATAACGATTTTAAGTTCCTTATAGCACACAGGATAAAATATGGTATTGCCTTCAATGAATAAATCAGTTGAGGCCATTAGCAATAATCACCTTCAACAGCCGAAAAAATTTCCATTAATAAATGGATTAGCTGACGTAAGAGACTATTATGTCGCAAACTGCTTATTGATTAAACTTAATAAAGGCAGTTTGCGAATTGAAAATGAATTTGGGGAGTTTATCGAACAATCTGCGCCGTGTTTATTTTTATTGGAAAAAGATCAAACAATCACGCTTAGTATGAGCGAAATAGAAGGGCATATTGATTTTTCCTCACTGGAAGTTTCCTATGACTTAATGCAAAAATTCTATAAAGTTTTTGACAGTACAAGAAACTATAATGATCGAGAGCCATCATTAAAAACGAAACCAAAGCATTTTTTTCATGCGGACTTGTTGCCAGGGATGAGTGATACTTTTGACTCTATTTTGCATGGTGTGGCATGTCCACGGGTTTGTAGTAATGTGAGTATTGATGATCATGATTATTCATATTTCTCATTGATGTATCTTATATCGGCATTTGTACGCAAGTCCGGTGGGTTTGATTTCCTTAAACGAGCAATAAAAATTACGACAAAAGAGAAAGTTTATAACATCATTATCAGCGATATCACCCGCAAATGGTCACAGACTGAGGTGGCAGGAAAGCTGTTTATGAGCGTATCAAGTCTGAAGCGAAAACTGGCCGCTGAAGAGGTGAGTTTTAGCAAAATATACCTGGATGCTCGTATGAATCAGGCTATCAAATTATTACGTATGGGCGCTGGAAATATTTCACAAGTCGCGACGATGTGTGGCTATGATACGCCCTCCTATTTTATCGCTATTTTTAAACGGCATTTTAAGATTACACCGCTTAGCTTTATGCGTACAATGAATCATTGATTTGTGAAATTATTTTAAGCGTTACTATCTGTTTGCGTTACGGATATAAAATATTTTTTTAATCGTAGTGTATATTCCAGTATCACTACACCAGTGATATGTAGTTAATGAAAGGGAATCGAAAGCGTTCATTGTCAGACATACATGGCCACCAGGCGTCGGGCAATCGTTGCACTCCAGGAGATTACGGTAAAGTAAAACAGAAAATTTAATCATTATCAGATTTGTAAAAGGAATTCATTTCGGTAACGACATTGCGCATGTAATAACGTATCTGGTCTTATTACCTTTGTAGTAAGAGGACGTTATCCACTTGCGCAGTAGTCACCCAGGAAGAAAAATCTTTACCGAAGCTGTGGTCAGTTTTCAAAAAAGGATAAATAAATGAAAAATGTAATTATATACGGTATTAACTGGACTAATTGTTATGCCCTTCAGTCTATTTTTAAGCAAAAGTATCCGGAAAAGTGCGTTAAAACGTGTAACTCATTAACCGCACTTTTGCATTCTCTATCCGATATGCCGGACGCTGGGCTGATTTTAGCTTTGAACCCGCATGAGCATGTTTATCTTTTTCATGCGTTGCAGACGCGGTTGCAGAACCGTAAAGTCTTGGTAGTGGCAGATCGCTTGTATTATATCGATCGCTGTGTGCTGCAATATTTTGGCGTTATGGATTATGTTTTAAAAGACGAACTATCCTGCGCTATCCGCTCGGATCGAGAGAAGCTCCGTCTTCCGGAAGCCTGGCTGCGTTTTTGCCACAGGCCACAAAAGAAAACCGTGGCTGCTACGTATGCTTTTAATGCCGGTGAGACGCCGGAAGAGGTATTGTTTAATATCAATCAATACGCCTGGTGGAATCTACCTCCCGGCGTCACTCAGGCGAAATATGCGCTGCTGATATTATTATCCTCCGGACATCCGGCAATTGAACTGGCGAAAAAATTTGGTCTGGGAACAAAAACCGTCAGTATTTATCGTAAGAAGGTTATGTATCGTTTGGGGATGGATTCTTCACCGCTATCGCTGTTCCGGGGATTGAAATTAAACGCGCATTTACAGCGCACTGCTTTTGCACATAACCCTGGTGTACCGGATGATAATTGCGCATTACCGATTGCAGTAGGAATGAATTAAAATATTTTTATTTGAAAATCATTCTCTTATATTACGTGTAGTTATAAATTTATTTTTTTCTGAGATATTACAGATCTTGTGAGTAATAATCACATTGTGCTGGGTTAACCAGACTCTGAAAAATTTCGAAACAGGAAAAAAATGGGGAGTAAAGCAGCTCATCTTTAGGCTTGTTGCAAAGAAATTTAAAGATAGCTGCTTACCATACTAACCAACAACAGATATAGGGTGGATTTCTACTACAGCTGCCGTATTTATTTTCTGAACGCTGCTGTTAACCTTGCGCCTCTGGTACGATTTCATTACGCCTGTCGCGCCATGTTGCGTAAATAAATACCACAATAAACACAATGGCAAATAATACCACGATGGTCGGCGCTGGCGCGCTATCAAGATAAAAAGACAGATAGACGCCCGCAAAAGCGGTAATAACTGACAGACTCACCGCTAATCCCAGCGCGCGCGCAAAGCGTCGCGTCAGCAAAATGGCAATTGCGCCGGGGGCGATAAGTAGTGAGATTGACAGAATAATGCCCACCGATTTCAGCGTGGCGACGATAGTCAGCGCAATCATACATAGCAGGCCATAATGCAGTAGCGTGGTATTCAGCCCGCTGGCTTTCGCCTGGTGCGGGTCAAAAGCGTGTAGCAGGAGATCTTTCCATTTCAGCCCTATGATTAACGCAATACCCAGTGCAATAACCGACGTTTGTACGATATCCCCCAGCGATACGCCCAGCATATCCCCAAACAGGATGTGGTCCAGATGCACTTCCGATTGAATAGAAACATAGAGCACCAGACCTGCGCCAAACATCCCGGAAAAGACGATGCCCATCACCGTATCACGTTTGATGCGGCTGTTATCGTCCAGATAACCGGTCGCGATAGCGCAAAATAATCCGGCAATGAAAGCGCCAATCGCCAGGGGGATCCCCACAATATATGCCAGCACGACCCCGGGGAATACCGCATGACTCATTGCGTCGCCCATTAACGCCCAGCCTTTTAACACTAAAAACACGGACAGTAAGGCGCAGGGAATCGCCACAATGACCGAAACCATAAGGGCGTTCACCATAAAATCAAACTGAAAGGGTTCCAGTAACGTTGTTAAGAACATGTCGGCTCCTTCTGCAGGCGGGCGCGTCGACGGTTGGCTAACAGACCGTGTTTCGGGGCGAAAATAAAGGCTGTGATGAACAGTAAGGTTTGCATGACGACAATAATTCCACCCGTGGCGCCATCCAGCCAGTAGCTAAGCCATGCGCCCAGAAAACTGGTCAGGCTGCCAATCACGACGGCAATCATGAGCAGACGTGGAAAACGGTCGGTGAGTAACCAGGCCGTTGCGCCCGGCGTGACGACGAGACAGATTACCAGGAACGCCCCAACGGTTTGCAGGGCCGCCACGGTGGAGACGGACAATAGAGTGAAAAACAACAGCTTTAGTCGACCCGGATTAAGCCCGATAGAACGCGCATGGGTCTCATCGAAAAAGACGACCATCAAATCTTTCCACTTTAACAGCAGAATCGTCAGCGAGACTGCGCCGATAATCGCCAGTTGCGCAATATCCGCTGGCGCGATCGCCAGCACGTTGCCGAGAATAATCGTCTGGATATTCACCGACATCGGATTGAGCGACACCATAAAAAGGCCGACGCCAAAAAAAGAGGAGAAGATAAGTCCGATAATCGCATCTTCTTTCAGGCGTGAGCGTTGGTTAAGAAAGAGCATACTGCCAGCAGCCAGTCCGCCGGAAAGAAACGCGCCGAGCGAGAAGGGCAGCCCTAACATCCAGGCGCCAGCGACGCCAGGCACAATAGAGTGAGATAGCGCATCGCCAATGAGCGACCAGCCTTTGAGCATCAAATAGCAGGAGAGAAATGCGCACAGACCGCCCACCATCGCGGAGACCCACATCGCGTTGAGCATATACTGGTAGCCAAACGGCTCAACAAGCCAGTTCATGACGATTTTCCTCCGCTGGCCACGCGTCGGGAAATAAAGGGGCGCTCGTCATCGGTGATGATGTGCTCTTCGCCTCCGCTTAGCGCGATATGACGTAGAACGCCGCTAAACGCCTGTTCCAGATTCGCGGCGGTAAACGTGGTTTCGGTAGGGCCGCTGGCCAGTACGGTTCCTTTAATCATTACCGTATAGTCGCAAAACTCGGTGACGGAGCCGAGATTATGCGTTGAGACCAGCATCGTGCGGCCTTCATCGCGCAGTTCCCGCAGTAGATCGATGATTCGCGCTTCGGTTTTTACATCCACGCCGGTAAAAGGTTCATCCAGCAGGATCACCTGTCCATCCTGAGCGATGGCCCTGGCAAGAAACACACGTTTTTTCTGCCCGCCGGACAGCTCGCCAATCTGCCGGTGACGATATTCCTGCATATCCACCCGCGCCAGCGCGGCGTCAACACAGGCATGATCATGCGCAGTGGGACGGCGTAGCCAGCCCATATGGCCGTAGCGTCCCATCATCACCACATCTTCTACCAGCACCGGAAATGACCAGTCCACTTCTTCCGATTGCGGAACATAAGCAATGAGGTTTTTTTTCAGCGCCTTGTTGACTGACTGTTGCAGGATAGTGATATCGCCCTGCGCAAGATGAACAAAGCCCATTAACGCTTTAAATAACGTAGACTTACCGGAACCATTTACGCCTACCAGCGCGGCGATTGAACCGCCAGGCACCTGAAAAGTGGCGTCCCGTAGGGCGGTATGACCGTTGCGATACGTCACCGTGACTTGATCAACGGTAATCGCAGATTGACTCATTGTTGACTCCTCAGTCCGTCGTTAATGCCGTTGACGATGGTTTCGGTCGTGACGCGCAGCAGATCCAGATAGGTTGGCACAGGGCCGTCAGCGGCGCTCAGAGAATCGACATACAGTACGCCGCCATAATGGGCGCCGGATTCACGCGCGACCTGGCGGGCCGGTTTATCGGAAACCGTACTCTCGCTAAAGATGGCGGGAATATGGTGCTTTTTAATGGTATCAATCACTTTACGCACCTGTTTTGGCGTCCCCTGTTGATCGGCGTTAATTGGCCAGAGATAAAGCTCTTTCATGTCGTTATCGCGCGCCAGGTAAGAGAACGCGCCTTCACTGGTGACCAGCCAGCGCTGATCGGCGGGAATTTTTTCCAGTTCGGCACGCAACGGATCGGCCATCTGACGAATTTTTGCTTTATAGCGTTCGGCGTTTTGCTTATAGATCTGCGCATTATCCGGATCGTACTTCACCAGGGCGTCGCGAATGTTATCGACATAAATCAGCGCGTTTTCTGCCGACATCCAGGCGTGCGGGTTCGGTTTACCGTTATACGGGCCTTCGGTAATGCCCATCGGTTTGACGCCGGTGGAGACGACGACTTCCGGTACGCCGGAAAGGTGCTGATAAAAGCGGGTGAACCATCGCTCCAGGTTCAGACCATTTGCGAGGATAAGCTGTGCCCCCTGCGCTCGTTTAATATCGCCGGGCGTTGGCTGATACTCATGGATTTCAGCGCCGGGCTTGGTAATTGAGCTGACTTCCGCTGCGTCGCCCGCCACGTTTTTCGCCATGTCGGCAATAACGGTAAACGTGGTGATGACTTTAAATTTCTCTTTTGCATAGGCTGGCGATAGCGCGAGTATCGCGACAATACCGGCAATCAGGAGCGTTTTCAGACGATGTAGATTCGTCATAGTATCCCTCGCAACAATGTGGTTAATTAATCATCGAATATAGCCTTTGCTATGTTATATAGCACAAGGCATGAATAAATGAAAATAATTCTTATTTGCGTAATGGCGACGATATGCAGTGATAGTGCTAAAGAGGGATAAGGTGTAAAATAAATACACCTTAATGTTCGGAGAGAGCACGATGCCTGGTAAACGTATCGCTCGTGAAAAACTGACGATCAAAAAAATGATCGCGCTGTATGAAAGCCAGTGCCCACAGGCGTCAGCGGTGCAGGGGCATTACGACGCGCTGTTCGCCTACGCGCAAAAACGTCTTGATAAGTGCGTATTTGGCGAGGAGAAACCTGCCTGTAAGCAGTGCCCGGTACACTGCTATCAGCCGGCTAAACGCGAGGAGATGAAGCAGATTATGCGTTGGGCAGGTCCGCGAATGCTTTGGCGACACCCTGTCCTGACCGTGCGGCACCTTATCGACGATAAGCGCCCCGTTCCGGAATTGCCGGAAAAATATCAGCGCAAGAAGTGAAGGGGAAGCGTCAGGCCTACGGCGCGCATCATCTCCAGGCCGGATCAGATCCGGCAACCCGTTACGCTAACGCGCCTTTATCAATACCCAATCGCTTCATACGCGACAGCAGGGTGGTTCGTTTAAGCCCCAGACGCTGCGCCGCGCCTTTTGGTCCAGCCACTACGCCATTGGTCTCTTTCAGCACGCGTATAATAAGCTGATATTCATCTTCGCCTTCTTTGGCGCTTTCCGTCGCAACAGGCGAGGTATCGGGCGTTACGGCGGTAATATCCGGCAGCGACAGTTGTAGCACATTGCCGCGTGTCAGCAGCACGGCGCGCTCGACGACATTCTCCAGCTCGCGAACGTTCCCCGGCCATTCCATGCTGCTGAGCGTGCGCAGCGTTTCAGCGGGAATGCTGTCGATATTACGCCCCATTCGGCGGGCGATTTTGAAGGTGAACGCTTTGACCAGTAGTGGAATATCTTCCGGACGTTCGCGTAACGGAGGAAGCTGGATCGGAAAAACATTCAGCCGATAGTAGAGATCGTTACGGAATTCGCGATCGGCGACCATTTTTTTCAGATCGCGGTTAGTCGCGGCGATCAGCCGCACGTCGGTCTGGATCAGTTTATTGCTGCCGAGACGTTCAAACTCTTGCTCCTGAAGGACGCGCAGCAGCTTAGGCTGTAGCTCCAGCGGCATGTCGCCCACTTCATCCAGAAACAGCGAGCTTTTATCCGCCAGCTCGAAACGGCCAATCCGCTGCGCGCTGGCGCCGGTAAACGCGCCGCGCTCATGACCAAACAAATCGCTTTCCAGCAGCCCCGCCGGCATCGCGGCGCAGTTCATCTTTACCATCCTGCGCCCGCTACGTCCGCTCAGGTTGTGAATGGCGCGGGCAATCAACTCTTTACCGGTTCCCGTTTCGCCCAGAATCAGTACGGTACTGTCGCTCTGCGCCACCATCTCAACCTGCTTTAGCACGTTGTACATCGCTTCGCTGCGCCCGATGATCTCGCCAAACTCGCTGTCGACGTTATTAAGCTGCTCCGTGAGCGCCAGATTTTCGTCGACCAGGCGTTCCTTCAGGCGGTGGATTTCCTGATAGGCCAGCGCATTATCCACGGCAATGGCTACCCGTTCGGCAATCTGACGCAGCAGCTTGAGGTTGGCGGTGGTAAACACTTTTTCTTCGCACTGGGCCAGTTTGAGCACGCCAAGCATCGTCTTGCCGGACATCAACGGCAGCAGGCAAAGCGTCTGGATCTGATTGCCCCAGGTATCGAACAGCATGCGTTCGTAGGGGGCAAGCGGATCGCGTTCGTTGAGGTTGATAAGCAGCATCTCTTTACTTTTAAAGACGCGCTCCGTGAGCGTGCCGGCTTCGTCGACTTCACTCTGTTCGTGCGCCGGATGATGCTCATCAAGGTAGTGGGTGGAGTAGATATTCAGCTTATTTTTGCGATGGCTGCGCAACACGATGCTGATTGCGTCGATATTGAAATAGTGGTGGATCTCTTTTGCGACTTCGCTTACCAGCTCATCAATATCCAGACGCGACAGGACGGCGTTGGTAATCGCAACCAGAATACGGAAGTTATCGCGTTCGCGGCACAACAGATCATAATCGACATTATTGTTTACCCGGTTTTGAATTTGCTCGGCGACCACGCCGACAATTTGGGTAAACGTATGCAGGCGGTCATATTCCTTTTCACTCCAGGGGCGATCTTCCTGACGGATGAATTCGCAGCCGCCGAAAATACGGCCCTCCGCGGCTAAAGGAAGCAGACAATAATGACCAAATTCAGGGTAGAGGCCGCTCGCGGCAAGCTGCGGCCAGGTTTCGGTAAACTCATGGAAATTACAGTGCAATGCATCGGGGCGAGAAAGGATGCGACGTACCGGGCCGTGCGCCAGTACGGTTTCATCTTCATATTCAACAGGACGGCCATTTTCTCGCGTCGCATAATATTGTGCGCGTTGCGACTGCGCCTGCCATAGCACAATGCCGGCGCTGTCGGCGAGCGCTGAACGCTTTACCAGTTGCGAAAGCGCTTCACTGAGCGACGCCAAATCGGGCTGCTGCAATAAGGTACGAGTGATATCGAACAAGCCTTGCTGTCCAAGATCGCTCATGGGTGTATACGACATGTTGCTTTTCCAGGAAAATACCGCAAAACGGTGCGAAAACGGTAAATGAATTATAGGTATAAGTCGTAAGTTATTGCCGGATGGCTGACCGCAAACTCTCTGGTCACACAATCCGTAGGCCTGATAAGCAAAGCGCCATCAGGCGTTAATGCAGCGTTAATGCCGGATGTCGACGCAAATGCGTCTTATCCGGCCTACAGTATGCTGCCAACAGGCTGCTAGCATATACGAGGTAATGGTTCGGCGTGTGGCAAATCAAGGGTTCGCTTCACGCCATAGAGTCCGGCTAAGCGAACGCCTTTGCGTTCCACGACTTCGCCAATCAGCGCCGCATCACGTCCCAGCGGATGCGCGCGTAATGCCGCCAACGCCCGATCTGCGGCCTGCCGTTCAACGGCAATCACCAGTTTTCCTTCGTTGGCAAAGTTCAGGGCATCCAGCCCCAACAGCTCGCAGACGCCGCGCACGGCAGGTTTGAGCGGCAGTGCGGATTCGGACAATTCAATACCGTAACCGCAGGACGCCGCAAACTCATGGGCGACCGCATTCACGCCGCCGCGCGTGGCGTCACGCAATGCCTTCACTCCGTCAATATGACGCAGCGTCTGAATAAGCGGCGTTAATACTGCGCAGTCGCTCGCCAGCTCGCCATCCAGTCCCAGTTGCTCACGCAGGTTGAGGATAGTGGCGCCGTGATCGCCAAGCGTACCGCTGACTAACAGCACATCGCCAACGCTCAGCGTTTGCGCGCCCCAGCGAATATCGGCGGGAATCGCCCCCATGCCGGCAGTGTTGATAAATAATTTGTCCGCCGCGCCGCGCTGCACAACTTTGGTGTCGCCGGTTACAATGGCGATACCCGCTTCCCGCGCGGTCGCCGCCATGCTATTGACCACGCTTTTTAACGTCTCCATCGGCAGCCCTTCTTCAAGGATAAAGCCGCAGGAGAGATAGCGGGGGATCGCGCCGCTCACCGCAACGTCGTTCGCCGTACCGCAAATCGCCAGTTTGCCGATATTGCCGCCGGGGAAAAAGAGCGGATCGATCACATAGCTATCGGTAGAAAACGCCAGACGGTCGCCCTCCGCCGTCAGCTGCGCCAGCTCCAGACGCGCCTGATCTTCTTGTTCCGCCAGCCACGGGTTGGCAAAGGCCTCCATAAACAGGCTATTAATCAACTGTTGCATAGCCTGGCCGCCGCTGCCGTGGGCGAGTTGTATATTGTTCAAACTTCACACTCCTGCTGACGATACTGATACCAGGCGGCGCATGCGCCTTCGGAAGAGACCATCAGCGCGCCGAACGCGGTCTCTGGATTACATGTTTTACCAAATAGCGGGCACTGATGCGGCTTGCATCTGCCGGTCAGCACTTCGCCGCAGCGGGCGCGCGGATCGTCATAGACCTGCTGCGGCGCTGGGCGGAAATGCGCTTCGGCGTCAAAGCGCTGATACTCTGGCGTCAGGTGGACGCCGGAGGATTCAATCACGCCCAGACCGCGCCACTCGCTATCGCCATTAACGCAGAACACATCGGCGATGGCCTGCTGCGCCAGCATGTTTCCGGCATCCGGCACCACGCGACGGTATTGGTTTTCAACCTGGCTTAGGGCCGCTATTTTCTGCTCAACCAGCATGACCACGCCTTGCAGTAGATCAAGCGGTTCGAATCCAGCTACCACCAGCGGGCGATTAAAATCGGCGGCGATAAACTGGTACGCCTCGGTGCCGATGACCATGCTGACGTGGCCTGGCGCAAGAAAGGCGTCAATGCCGTTGTCCGGCTGCTCCAGTAGGCTACGCAGCGTCGGGATCAGCGTAATGTGCTGGCAGAAAAAGTAGAAGTTTCGCACGTCACGCTGTTTTGCCTGCTGTAGCGTGATGGCGGTGGTCGGCATGGTGGTTTCAAAGCCCAGCCCGAAAAATACCACTTTGCGGGTCGGGTTATCCTGCGCCAGCTTCAGCGCGTCCATCGGAGAATAAACAATACGCACATCCGCGCCGCGCGCTTTAGCCTGCAACAGAGAACCCTGTTTCCCCGGCACGCGCATGGCATCGCCAAAGGTGCAGAAAATCACCTCCGGATGGCTGGCGATTTCCACGCAACTGTCGATGCGTCCCATCGGCAGCACGCAGACCGGACAACCGGGGCCGTGAATAAACTCCACGTTTTCGGGCAGTAACTGATCGAGACCAAATTTAAAAATTGCGTGGGTATGACCCCCGCAGACTTCCATAATGCGCAACGGACGTTCGGCAGTGTAAGGAAGAAGGGCGGCGCGTTCACGCAGGTGTTCAATGAGCTGCATTACCTGTTCCGGCGCACGGTACTCGTCAACAAAACGCATTATCTCTCCTCACCATACAGCAGTGCGCCGACGTCCGGCTCAACATCAAACATATTTTGTAGCGCGTCGAGCGTGTCGCGCGCTTCCGCTTCGTTAATGACGCTCATGGCGAATCCGACATGAACCAGCACCCACTGACCCAGACGCGGCTGACCGTTTTCATCACAACTGCCAACTAATGTGAGATCGACGTCGCGCTGAATGCCGCAGACGTCAACTTTTGCCTGATTGCCGTCAATGGCGCGGATTTGACCCGGCACGCCTATGCACATCGCTGCGCCTCCAGCCAGGCCAGCCACTGATCCATGCCTTCGCCGCTGGTGGCGGAAATCAGGATAATTTCAATCTCCGGGTTCACTTCACGCGCGCTGGCGATGCACTTCTCAACGTCAAAATTGAGGTAGGGCAGCAGATCGACTTTATTGAGCAGCATGAGCGACGCAGCGGCAAACATATGGGGATACTTCAGCGGCTTATCTTCACCTTCGGTCACGGAAAGCACTGCGACTTTATGCTTTTCGCCCAGATCGAAGCTGGCCGGGCAGACAAGATTACCGACGTTTTCGATAAACAGAATACCGCGGTCATCCAGCGGCAGGCGCGGCGCGGCGTCGGCGATCATTTGCGCGTCAAGATGGCAGCCTTTACCGGTGTTGACCTGAATGGCGGGCGTGCCGGTAGCACGGATGCGGGCGGCGTCGTTCACTGTCTGCTGGTCGCCTTCAATCACCGCGCACGGTACACGGTCTTTCAATTTCATCAGCGTTTCGGTCAGCAGGGTGGTTTTACCGGACCCGGGGCTGGACACCAGGTTGAGCACCAGTTGCTGGCGGGCGGCGAAACGGGCGCGGTTGCGCTCAGCCAGACGATTATTTTTGTCCAGCACGTCGATTTCAACCTCCAGCATCCGCCGCTGACTCATACCAGGCGCGTGGGTTCCGGCTTCGCCGTGGCCGTAATGCAGATCGCCTTCTACGGTCTGACTTGGGGTAAAGTCAGGCTTTTTAATGCCGGTAATATTCAGCGCCGGGCGAGCCGCTGGGGCAAAGGGCGCGCTACGAAACGCTGAGTGCGGATTATGTTCATCGCCTTCTATATAAAGGTTGCCTTCAGCGCAACCGCAAGTCGTACACATCGCTTACTCCTGATCTTTTTCTTGTTACAGGCTTTTTGCCGGATGGCGACGCGAGCGTCTATCCGGCATTAATCTTCAGTTTCATCAATCTCTATGCGCCGAATTTGTAAGCCGTCATCGGCCACAATTCGCAGCGTATCGCTATGACATTGCGGACAACGACGTACACGGTGGGTTAACAACGTGACATATTGTTGACAATGCTCACACCAGCATTCGGCTTCCTGTTCTTCGAGGTGCAGTTTACAACCTTCTGCTATCGTGCCGCGGCATACCAGATCAAAACAAAAGGAAAGAGCGCTGGTTTCCACGCAAGAAAATGCGCCAATTTTGATCCAGACGGCTGTCACACGTTTTGCACCGTATGCTGAAGCCTGTTGTTCAATCAATTCCAGTGCCCGTTGGCAGAGGGTGATTTCGTGCATATCGCCTCCCGTAGTGGTTGCCCCTGTAAAGCAATATTTATGCCAATATTTGTATCCCCTGGCAGGTCAATGTCGACAATGACGAAATGACATGTCGTCACCGCGTCGAAACGGCAGTGACTGTGCTCGTCTGCCATTAAAAACAATAAGTTAAAAATTGGCATGGAAAATGCTTAACGCAGGCATCTCTGTTAAACGGGTAACCTGACATGACTATTTGGGAAATAAGCGAAAAGGCCGATTACATCGCGCAACGGCATCGTCGCCTACAGGACCAGTGGCATATTTACTGCAACTCGCTGGTTCAGGGGATCACCCTCTCGAAAGCGCGCCTGCATCACGCAATGAGCTGCGCGCCGGAAAGGGATCTTTGCTTTGTCCTGTTTGAGCACTTTCGTATTTACGTCGCGTTGGCGGATGGTTTTAACAGCCACACCATTGAGTACTACGTTGAAACCAAAGATGGCGAAGATAAACAATTGATTGCACAGGCGCAGCTCGATATCGACGGCAAGGTTGACGAACGGGTTAACAACCGCGATCGCGAGCAGGTGCTGGAGCACTATCTGGAAAAAATCGCCAGCGTTTACGACAGCCTCTATACCGCTGTAGAAAACAACTCGCCGGTTAATTTGCGTCAATTGGTAAAGGGAAACAGCCCGGCGGTATAAGCCTGAGGCGTTGCCCGCTTTGATTCGCGATGTGGCGTTGCGCCACGTCATGAATGTTTTGGGGATGGGCGTGTCGATAAGTGTCGAAAATGACATTTCAACGGCATGTTTTCGTCAAAAATGACAATCACCTGAGGAATGCCTGGTGAATCGTTTTGTAATTGCTGACTCCACTCTCTGTATCGGCTGCCACACCTGTGAGGCCGCCTGTTCAGAGACGCATCGCCAGCATGGCCTGCAGTCAATGCCGCGCCTGAAAGTGATGCTGAATGAAAAAGAATCTGCGCCGCAGCTTTGTCACCACTGTGAAGATGCGCCATGCGCCACGGTATGCCCGGTTAACGCGATTAATCGCGTTGACGGCGCTGTCCAGCTTAATGAAAGCCTGTGCGTGAGCTGCAAACTGTGCGGTATTGCCTGTCCGTTTGGCGCTATTGAGTTTTCCGGCAGCCGTCCGCTGCATATTCCAGCGAACGCCAATACGCCGAAAGCGCCGCCCGCGCCGCCAGCGCCTGCGCGCGTCAGTACGTTGCTCGACTGGGTGCCGGGCGTACGCGCTATTGCGGTGAAATGCGACCTGTGCAGCTTTGACGAGCAAGGCCCGGCCTGTGTGCGGATGTGCCCGACTAAAGCGCTACACCTGGTGGATAACACGGATATCGCCCGCGCCAGCAAACGTAAACGTGAGCTGACGTTTAATACCGATTTTGGCGATCTCACCTTGTTTCAGCAGGCTCAGAGTGGGGATGCATAATGAGTTCACTTTCACTGATTACTAGCGGCGTCGCGTGGTTTGCCGCCGCCGCCGTTCTGGCGTTTCTGTTTTCGTTTCATAAAGCGCTGAGCGGCTGGATTGCCGGTATCGGCGGCGCGGTCGGCAGCCTGTGTACGGCTGGCGCGGGGTTCACCGCACTGACCAGCGCCGTTACGGTGAGCGGCGTGATGCCGTTTACCGGCCACATGCTGCAAATAACGCCGCTGAATGCTATCTGGCTGATTACGCTGGGGCTGTGCGGTCTGTTCGTCAGCCTGTTCAATATCGACTGGCATCGCCATCCACAGGTAAAAGCCAACGGACTGTTGATCAACCTGCTGATGGCGGCAGCCGTCTGCGCCGTGGTCGCCAGTAATCTGGGGACGATGGTGGTGATGGCGGAAATCATGGCGCTCTGCGCCGTGTTCCTCACCGGCGGTAGCAAAGAGGGCAAACTGTGGTTTGCGCTGGGCCGTCTCGGTACGCTGCTGCTGGCAATCGCCTGCTGGCTGGTGTGGCAGCGCTACGGCACGCTGGATCTGGGGCTGCTGGATCAACGCGCTCAGCAACTGCCGCTGGGCTCCGATATCTGGCTGCTCGGCGTTATCGGTTTTGGTCTGCTGGCCGGGATTATCCCGCTACACGGTTGGGTGCCGCAGGCGCACGCCAACGCCAGCGCTCCCGCCGCCGCGCTGTTCTCGACCGTAGTGATGAAAATCGGACTGCTGGGCATTCTCACGCTATCTCTGCTTGGCGGCAATGCGCCGCTGTGGTGGGGCGTGGCGCTGTTGGTGCTTGGGATGATCACCGCCTTTGTCGGCGGTCTGTACGCGCTGATGGAGCATAACATTCAGCGTCTGCTGGCCTATCACACGCTGGAAAATATCGGCATCATTTTGCTCGGTCTGGGCGCAGGCGTTACCGGGATTGCTCTCAATCAGCCGGTACTGATCGCGCTGGGTCTGACCGGCGGGCTCTATCACCTGCTGAACCATAGCCTGTTTAAAAGCGTGCTGTTTCTGGGCGCGGGCAGCATCTGGTTCCGTACCGGTCATCGCGATATCGAAAAACTGGGCGGTATTGGTAAACGGATGCCGGTTATTTCTATCGCCATGCTGGTCGGTCTGATGGCGATGGCCGCGCTGCCGCCGCTGAACGGCTTTGCCGGCGAGTGGGTGATTTATCAGTCCTTCTTCAAACTGGGCAACAGCGGCGCGTTTGTTGGTCGTCTGTTAGGACCGCTGCTGGCGGTTGGCCTGGCGATTACCGGCGCGCTGGCGGTGATGTGTATGGCGAAAGTTTACGGCGTGACGTTCCTTGGCGCGCCGCGCACGAAGGAAGCTGAAAATGCCAGCTGCGCGCCGATCCTGATGGGCGTCAGCGTGGTGGCATTGGCGATTTGCTGTGTACTGGGCGGGGTTGCCGCGCCGTGGCTGCTGCCGATGATTTCCACTGCGGTACCGTTGCCGCTGGAAACCGCGCACACCACCGTATCGCAGCCGATGATCACGCTGCTGTTGGTCGCCTGTCCGCTATTGCCGTTCATCATTATGGCGATGTTCAAAGGCAACCGTCTGCCGTCGCGTTCTCGCGGCGCGGCCTGGGTGTGCGGCTACGATCATGAGCAGTCGATGGTGATTACCGCGCACGGTTTTGCCATGCCGGTGAAAGAGGCCTTTGCCCCGGTACTTAAACTGCGTAAATGGCTTAACCCGGTATCGCTGGTGCCGGGCTGGCAGAACGCGGCGGCCGCGGTGCTGTTCCGTCGTCTGGCGCTGATTGAGCTGGCGGTGCTGGTGGTGATTGTGGTTTCACGAGGAGCCTGAAAATGAGTGTGTTTTATCCGTTAATTCAGGCGCTGGTGCTATTTGCCGTTGCGCCATTGCTGTCCGGTATTACTCGCGTGGCGCGCGCCCGTCTACACAATCGCCGTGGGCCGGGCGTGTTGCAGGAGTACCGCGACATTATCAAACTGCTCGGTCGTCAGAGTATTGCGCCCGCGGACTCCGGCTGGGTTTTTCGCCTGACGCCGTTTGTGATGGTCGGCGTGATGCTGACTATCGCCACCGCGCTGCCGGTCGTCACCGTTGGATCTCCGTTGCCGCAACTGGGTGATTTAATCACCCTGATTTACCTGTTCGCCATCGCCCGTTTCTTCTTCTCTATTGCAGGCCTGGACACCGGCAGTCCGTTCACCGCGATCGGCGCCAGCCGTGAAGCGATGCTCGGCGTGCTGGTGGAGCCGATTCTGCTGCTGGGTCTGTGGGTCGCCGCGCAGGTGGCGGGTTCAACTCATATCAGCAATATCGCCGATACCATTTATCACTGGCCTGTCGCGCGCAGTATTCCGCTGATTCTGGCGCTGTGCGCCTGCGCCTTCGCCACCTTTATCGAAATGGGCAAGCTACCGTTCGACCTGGCGGAAGCGGAGCAGGAGTTGCAGGAAGGGCCGTTGACCGAATACAGCGGTAGCGGCTTTGCGGTGCTGAAATGGGGCATCAGCCTTAAGCAACTGGTGGTGCTGCAAATGTTCGTCGGCGTGTTTCTGCCGTGGGGACAGATGGAAACCTTCAGCGCAGGCGGACTGTTGCTGGCGCTGGTGATTGCCGTCGTCAAGCTGATTGTCGGCGTACTGGTGATCGCCCTGTTTGAAAACAGCATGGCGCGACTGCGTTTTTGCGCCACTTCACGCGTGACCTGGGCCGGTTTTGGGTTTGCGTTTTTAGCCTTCGTCTCCTTGCTGGCGGCGTGATTTAAGAGAGTTTGAGCATGTCTGAAGAAAAATTAGGTCAACAATACCTTGCGGCGCTGCACCAGGCCTTTCCGGGCGTCGTGCTGGACGAAGCCTGGCAGACCAAAGATCAGCTGACTATTACGGTGAAAGTGAACTACCTGCCGGAAGTGGTGGAGTTTCTTTACTACCAGCAGGGTGGGTGGCTGTCGGTGCTGTTCGGTAATGACGAACGCCAGTTGTGCGGCCACTATGCCGTTTATTACGTGCTGTCGATGGAGCAGGGCACGAAGTGCTGGATCACCGTCCGCGTTGAAGTGGATGCCAATAAGCTGGAATTCCCATCCGTTACGCCGCGCGTGCCGGCTGCCGTGTGGGGTGAGCGCGAAGTACGCGACATGTACGGTTTAATCCCGGTCGGTCTGCCGGACGAGCGCCGTCTGGTGCTGCCGGACGACTGGCCGGATGAACTCTATCCGCTGCGTAAAGACAGCATGGATTATCGTCAGCGCCCGGCGCCGACCACCGATGCGGAAACCTACGAGTTCATTAACGAGCTGGGTGACAAGAAAAATAACGTGGTGCCGATTGGCCCGCTGCATGTTACTTCCGATGAACCGGGCCACTTCCGTCTGTTCGTCGATGGCGAAAACATTATCGACGCCGACTACCGCCTGTTCTACGTCCACCGTGGTATGGAAAAACTGGCGGAAACCCGCATGGGTTATAACGAAGTCACCTTCCTGTCGGATCGCGTGTGTGGTATCTGCGGCTTCGCCCACAGCACCGCCTACACCACTTCCGTGGAAAACGCGATGGGCATTCAGGTGCCGGAACGTGCGCAGATGATCCGCGCTATTCTGCTGGAAGTGGAACGCCTGCACTCGCATCTGCTCAACCTTGGCCTGGCCTGCCACTTTACCGGCTTTGACTCCGGCTTTATGCAGTTCTTCCGCGTGCGTGAAACCTCCATGAAAATGGCAGAGATACTGACCGGGGCGCGCAAAACTTACGGACTGAACCTGATCGGCGGGATTCGCCGCGATCTGCTCAAAGAGGACATGATCCAGACCCGTCAACTGGCGCAGCAGATGCGTCGTGACGTGCAGGAGCTGGTGGATATGCTGCTGAGCACGCCGAATATGGAACAGCGTACCGTGGGTATCGGTCGTCTGGACCCGGAAATTGCCCGCGACTTCAGTAATGTCGGCCCGATGGTGCGCGCCAGCGGCCACGCCCGCGACACCCGCGCCGACCACCCGTTTGTCGGTTACGGTCTGCTGCCGATGGAAGTACATAGCGAGCAGGGCTGCGATGTGATTTCTCGTCTGAAAGTCCGTATCAACGAAGTTTATACCGCGCTGAACATGATCGATTTCGGTCTGGATAATCTACCGGGTGGCCCGCTGATGGTGGAAGGCTTTACCTATATTCCGCATCGTTTTGCGCTCGGCTTTGCCGAAGCGCCGCGTGGTGACGATATCCACTGGAGCATGACCGGCGACAACCAGAAGCTGTACCGCTGGCGCTGCCGTGCGGCGACCTACGCCAACTGGCCGACGCTGCGCTATATGCTGCGCGGCAACACTGTCTCCGACGCGCCGCTGATTATCGGCAGCCTCGACCCGTGCTACTCCTGTACCGACCGGATGACCGTGGTCGATGTGCGTAAGAAGAAGAGCAAAGTCGTGCCGTACAAAGAACTTGAGCGCTACAGCATTGAGCGTAAAAACTCGCCGCTGAAATAAGGAATCGCCATGTTTACCTTTATCAAAAAAGTTATCAAAACCGGCACGGCGACCTCGTCTTATCCGCTGGAGCCGATTGCGGTTGATAAAAACTTCCGCGGCAAGCCGGAACATAATCCGCAGCAGTGCATCGGCTGCGCCGCCTGCGTTAATGCCTGCCCGTCGAACGCGCTGACGGTGGAAACCGATCTTGCGACCAATGAGCTGGCGTGGCAATTCAATCTTGGCCGCTGCATCTTCTGCGGCCGCTGCGAAGAGGTGTGCCCGACGGCGGCGATCAAACTGTCGCAAGAGTACGAACTGGCGGTGTGGAAGAAAGAAGATTTCCTGCAACAGTCCCGCTTTGCGCTGTGCAACTGCCGCGTGTGTAATCGTCCTTTCGCGGTACAGAAAGAGATCGACTACGCCATTGCGCTGCTTGCGCACAACGGCGACAGCCGCGCGGAAAACCACCGCGAAAGCTTTGAGACCTGCCCGGACTGTAAGCGTCAGAAATGCCTGGTGCCGTCCGACCGTATTGAACTGACTCGCCATATGAAAGAGGTCAGCTAATGAGCAATTTATTAGGCCCGCGTGACGCCAACGGCATTCCGGTACCGATGACGGTGGATGAATCCATCGCCAGCATGAAGGCGTCTCTACTGAAAAATATTAAGCGTTCGGCATACGTTTACCGCGTGGATTGCGGCGGCTGTAATGGCTGTGAAATCGAAATCTTTGCGACGCTGTCGCCGCTGTTTGATGCCGAGCGTTTCGGTATCAAAGTGGTACCGTCGCCGCGTCATGCCGATATTCTGCTGTTTACCGGCGCAGTGACCCGCGCCATGCGCTCTCCGGCGCTGCGCGCCTGGCAGTCGGCGCCGGACCCGAAAATTTGTATCTCTTACGGCGCCTGCGGCAACAGCGGCGGCATCTTCCACGATCTCTACTGCGTGTGGGGCGGTACCGACAAAATCGTCCCGGTGGATGTGTACATTCCAGGCTGCCCGCCAACGCCTGCCGCCACGCTGTATGGCTTTGCGATGGCGCTTGGCCTGCTGGAGCAGAAAATCCACGCCCGCGCGCCGGGTGAGTTGGACGATCAGCCCGTAGAGATCCTGCATCCGGATATGGTGCAGCCGCTGCGCGTGAAGGTGGATCGCGCGGCGCGCCGGCTGGCGGGTTATCGCTATGGTCGTCAGATCGCCGATGATTACCTGACACAGTTGGGGCAGGGCGAGCAGCAAGTGGCGCGTTGGCTGGAAGCGGAAAACGATCCGCGTTTAACCGAAATTGTCACCCATCTCAATCATGTTGTTGAAGAGGCGCGTATCCGATGAGCGAACAGGTGGTGTTCAGTCAACTGAGCCGTAAGTTTATTGATGAGAACGATGCGACGCCTGCCGAGGCGCAGCAGGTTGTCTATTACAGCCTGGCGATTGGTCACCACCTGGGGGTCATCGATTGTCTGGAGGCCGCGCTCACCTGCCCATGGGATGAGTATCTGGCGTGGATTGCCACCCTGGAAGCCGGTAGCGATGCCCGGCGTAAAATGGAAGGCGTGCCGAAGTATGGCGAGATCGTCATCGATTTCAACCATGTGCAGATGCTGGCGCGCGCGTTTGATGAGGCGCGCGCCGCGCAGACCCCGCAGCAGCAAGAATGGAGCAAACTGATGCTCAGTATGCTGCATGACATTCATCAGGAAAGCGCCATCTACCTGATGGTGAGGAGGCTTCGTGACTGACGTTTTACTCTGTGTCGGCAACAGCATGATGGGCGACGACGGCGCAGGCCCGTTACTGGCGGAAATGTGCGCGGCGCAGCCGAAGGGTAATTGGGTGGTGATTGATGGCGGCAGCGCGCCGGAAAACGACATTGTGGCGATTCGCGAACTGCGCCCGCAGCGTCTGTTGATTGTCGACGCCACCGACATGGGACTTAATCCGGGCGAGATCCGCATTATCGATCCGGATGATATCGCCGAAATGTTTATGATGACCACCCACAATATGCCGCTGAACTACCTTATCGATCAGCTCAAAGAGGATGTCGGCGAGGTGATTTTTGTTGGTATCCAGCCGGATATCGTCGGGTTTTATTATCCGATGACTCAACCGATTAAGGACGCGGTAAACATCGTCTATCAGCGCCTGGAAAGCTGGCAGGGAAACGGCGGATTTGCCGCGCTGGAAGCGCCGGAGGCGTAAAATGCGCACATATTTAGGGAGAATTTGTGTTACCCGGCAAAGGTTGTAAGAAGGACGTGAAGATTATCGTATGGTGCGGATTGCTATTTTTCTGCATCGCCGCGCGCGCACTGGCCACCGATTTTGTCGGTTACCTGCCGATGAGCGACGGTGAATATGCGCAAAAGCGTGCGCTGAAGCCGCTGTTGACCCTGCCTTATTCTGTATCGCCCGACCAGACCTGGCATTTTCGCCAGGTCGGAGTCAGTGGCGTGACGTTACTGCCGGAGCCGAAAAAAGATAACGAATGGCGGATTAGCGGAAAAGACAGAGCCGGTAATTCGTGGGTTGTCCCGGTGGGAATACTGATTAATGTGGCGGGTAATGCGCAATTTTATCGCGCTGACCTCGATCGTAACGGCATTCAGGATCTGGTTATCTGGTTGGGCAATCCTGGGTTGGGCCTGGCGCCGAGCGCGCAATACATCATTTTCACCTTTCTCAATAATGGCCGCCCCTGCGTCTTTGAACCGTGGGGGTTTTATACCGCCAGCGATACTGGCGTCGATGATTTGCTTGATTTACAGGGCAATGGGCGCACGCAACTGTTGGATATGCAGTTTGACTCAGGCTACTGGATAACCAATTTATATCAGGTGAAGGACGCCCGCTGGCAGCGCGTACACGGCTGGTTTGGCCGGTTGAGTTATCCGGCGCTGACCCGTTTTAATCACTATCCTGGCCGTAAATTAATTATCAAATCTATTGCCGGAAGGCATCCGCAAACGGACGATCTTTCCCTTACGCAGCGCTGTTTAATACGCGGTAACGTATTGCCAGGCGTTAATCAGGATTGATGCCAGTTTCGGTGCAAAGTCGGATGACTATCACTGCAAATCTTGACCACCACTGGCGACATTACGTGTCATCGTCACTTGTGACGATGACACGTAAATGCTCATGAAAATAGAAATAATATTCTTAAATAACAATGAAATAAAAATTGGCACGATTCGTGTATATATCGGCACATCATCTGTTATTGCTGGAGAATTTGATGAACCGTTTCATCATTGCAGACGCGAGTAAGTGCATTGGTTGCCGTACCTGTGAAGTGGCTTGCGTCGTATCCCATCAGGAAAATCAGGATTGCGCATCGCTGACCCCTGAAACCTTTTTACCTCGTATCCATGTCATCAAAGGCGTGAACGTTTCCACGGCAACGCTGTGTCGTCAGTGTGAAGATGCGCCGTGTGCCAACGTTTGCCCGAATGGCGCCATCAGCCGTGACAAAGGCTTTGTTCATGTGATGCAGGAACGCTGCATTGGCTGTAAAACTTGCGTAGTGGCATGTCCTTACGGCGCCATGGAAGTGGTGGTACGTCCGGTGGTTCGCAATAGCGGCGCGGGGCTGAACGTGCGTGCCGAAAAAGCCGAAGCCAACAAGTGCGATCTGTGTCACCACCGTGAAGCCGGTCCGGCCTGTATGGCCGCTTGCCCAACGCACGCCCTCATCTGCGTGGACCGCAATAAGCTCGAACAGCTAAGCGCGGAAAAACGCCGTCGTGCGGCGCTGGATTCAACGGCATCGCTGCTTTTCTGATTTCTGCGATTGCGCGTAGAATACGCCACAAAGCATTGCCGGATGGCGGCATCAATGCCTTATCCGGTCTACGGTCCGTGCGGTTGTAGGCCTGATAAGCGTCGCGCCATCAGGCATCCGGGTTCGATGATGGCGGGAAAATAAGATGGCGATAGACACACCTTCCGGCGTACAGCTACGCATTCGGGGCAAAGTACAGGGCGTCGGTTTTCGTCCTTTTGTCTGGCAGCTGGCGCAGCAGTTGCGATTACACGGCGACGTGTGTAATGACGGCGACGGCGTCGTCGTTCGGCTGCTGGAAGAGCCGTCGCAATTTATTGCCGCGCTCTATCAGGATTGCCCGCCGCTGGCGCGCATTGACAGCGTTGAACACGCGTCGTTGATATGGGAGCGCGCACCGACGGATTTCGCCATTCGTCAGAGCGCAGGCGGTGCGATGAACACGCAAATCGTGCCGGATGCGGCGACCTGCCCGGCATGTCTTGCCGAGATGAATACCCCAGGCGAGCGGCGCTACCGTTATCCTTTCATCAATTGCACCCACTGCGGACCACGCTTTACCATTATTCGCGCTATGCCCTATGACCGGCCATTTACAGTGATGGCGGCGTTTCCCTTGTGTCCGGAATGCGACAGCGAATACCGCGATCCGTACGATCGCCGTTTTCATGCCCAGCCCGTTGCCTGTCCGTCATGCGGGCCGCATCTTGAGTGGCGGAGCCAACATGAACGAGCGGAAAAAGAGGCGGCTTTGCAGGCGGCGGTCGCCCAACTGAACGCCGGAGGCATTATTGCCGTTAAAGGGCTGGGTGGTTTTCATCTGGCCTGCGATGCGCGCAACGATAACGCAGTGGCGATGCTGCGGGCGCGTAAACATCGCCCGGCGAAACCATTGGCGGTGATGTTGCCCACGGCGCAAACGCTGCCGAGCGCGGCGCGTTCGCTGCTGACCACGCCAGCGGCCCCGATTGTGCTGGTGGATAAGCAGTATGTACCTTCGCTGAGTGAGGGCATCGCGCCAGGGCTTACGGAGGTGGGCGTGATGCTGCCAGCCAACCCATTGCAACATCTCTTGTTGCAGGCGCTCAATTACCCGCTGGTGATGACATCCGGCAACCTGAGCGGCAAACCGCCCGCCATCACCAACGAACAGGCGCTGGACGATTTACACGATATTGCCGATGGTTTTCTGTTGCACAATCGCGACATTGTACAGCGCATGGACGACTCTGTCGTGCGCGACAGCGGCGAAATGCTGCGTCGTTCGCGGGGATACGTGCCGGACGCGATTGCGTTGCCGCCCGGATTTCGCGATGTGCCGCCGATACTTTGTCTGGGCGCGGATCTGAAAAACACGTTCTGTCTGGTACGCGGCGAACAGGCGGTTGTCAGCCAGCATTTGGGCGATCTCAGCGATGACGGTATCCAGGCGCAGTGGCGCGAGGCATTGCGTCTGATCCAGTCAATTTACGATTTTACCCCAGAGCGTATCGTCTGTGATGCGCATCCGGGCTATGTTTCCAGTCAGTGGGCCAGTGAGATGCGTCTGCCGACAGAGACGGTGCTACACCATCATGCCCATGCGGCGGCTTGCCTGGCCGAGCATGGTTGGCCGCTGGACGGCGGAGAGGTGATTGCCCTGACGGTAGACGGTATCGGCATGGGTGAGAATGGTGCGCTATGGGGCGGAGAATGTCTGCGGGTCAATTATCGCGAATGCGAACATTTAGGTGGTTTACCCGCCGTGGCGCTGCCGGGAGGCGATCTGGCTGCCAAACAGCCGTGGCGTAATCTGTTAGCGCAGTGCCTGCGCTTTGTGCCGGACTGGCAGGATTACCCGGAGACAGCGGGGCTGCAACAGCAAAACTGGAATGTCCTGGCGCGCGCCATTGAGCGCGGCGTCAATGCCCCGTTGGCCTCTTCCTGCGGGAGGTTGTTTGACGCGGTGGCTGCCGCGCTTCGCTGCGCGCCAGCATCGCTTAGCTATGAGGGCGAGGCCGCCTGCGCGCTGGAGGCGCTGGCCTCTCAATGTGCTAACGTTGAGCATCCGGTAACGATGCCGCTTAACGGCGCTCAACTGGACGTCGCTGTTTTCTGGCGGCAATGGTTGAACTGGCAGGCCACGCCCGCGCAACGCGCCTGGGCTTTTCATGATGCGCTGGCGTGCGGGTTTGCCACGCTAATGCGCCAGCAGGCTACGGCGCGGGGGATAACCACTCTGGTCTTCAGCGGCGGGGTGATACACAACCGCTTACTGCGCGCGCGTCTTGCCTTTTATCTTTCTGATTTTAAATTGTTATTTCCGCAGCGGTTACCAGCGGGCGACGGCGGGCTGTCGTTTGGACAGGGCGTGATTGCCGCAGCGCGAGCGTTAAGGGAAGTGTAGGGCGCCGGATGGCGGCTGCGCCTTATCCGGCCTGTAAATAGATGCTCACTCGTAGGCCGGATAAGACGCGAAGCGGCGCCATCCGGCATCACAGGCTTATACGGACAACGTTTTCAGCAGTGCAAAGGCCTCTTTCATGCGGTCTTCACTCACCACAAAGGCGCGTAGTTGGCCTTCTCCGCTCATGCCTTTGGCAATCATACCGTCAGATTCTGCGGTAATCTGCCAGCTTAAATCGCGGCGCTGAGTTTCTCCCGCCAGATGCAGCGGCAGTTCCGGCGTTTTGACTTTGACCAGCATCGCCGGTAGCTTCAGCGGCGCGTTGCCGCCAAACAGATTTTTCGCCAGGTACATCGCGCTTAACTGGATCGGTTGCAGGAAGGGCAGCACCTGACCGTTGATTTCCGCGCAATCGCCGATCGCATAAATATCCGGGTGACTGGTCTGTAGATAGCTATCCACGCAGACGCCGCGGTTGACGGCTACCCCGGCGCGGCGCGCCAGAGCGGTTTCCGGGCGTAAGCCGGTGGCGGCAATCACCGCATCGACCTCAATACTACGCTGGCTTGCCAGTGTAGCGCGGATACCAGCTTCGATTTTCTCCAGTTTTTGCAACTGCGATTTCAGCAGCAGATGCACCCCCATATCGGTCAGGTGATGCTGTAAGCGACTACTCACTTCCGGTGGCATCAGTGAGGCGAGAAGGCTGGCGGCGTTATCCATCAGCGTTACCGTTTTTCCGGCGCGGCAGAAATCCATCGCTAATTCACTGCCAATGAGACCGCCGCCGACAATCAGCATTCGCTGCGCGTCGCGCAGTTGTGTCTCACAGGCGCGGTACTCCTGCTGGCTATTCAAAGTAAGCATTAACTCACGTCCTGCAATCGGCGGCACAAAGGCTGTCGCCCCGGTTGCCAGTACCAGCTTGTCGTACTGCCACTGCTTATCCTGACTTTTCACCACATGGGCATCGGCATCAATGTCAGCAACCCAGGTATGCGGGAACAGTCGCAGATTAAACTGTTCAGCAAATTCCCCCGCTAACTGGCGGGTGAGATCATCGGCGCGCTGCGACTGGCTGATAACGTGGCTGAGATCGGGCTTGTTGTACTCATCCATGCTGTCCGCCGCAATCAGAGTTAACGGCACATGCGCATCTTGTTTACGGATATTTTTGACGAGCTGGCGGGCGGCGAAGCCCGACCCAATAATGATGATTCCCCGACTCATTTTGCCTCCGTCGCCAGTACGTCGAACACGTCTTTACCTAATGAACATTCCGGGCACAGGAAGTTATCCGGCACGTCGCTCCACGGCGTACCCGGCGCGACATCCTGCAACGGCTCGCCCAGCGCAGGGTCGTAAATCCACTGGCATACGCTGCATTGCATTTTAGGACCGAGGTCTGCGGCGGCGCAGGTTGTGATTTCTTCGGCTGGCGCGGTTTTCTGTGTGGTTTCCGGCAGCGGAGCAAGCGCCCACTGACGCGCGATGTCGCGACCATGCTGACGGCACAACTCCAGCGCATCCAGATCCGGACGCCATTTTGCTTTCAGACTCAGGGACATTTCAAAACCGGCATCCTGTAAGCGCGTGGACAGTCGATCCACCGCGCCGCCGCTCCAGCCATGAGAACCGAAGGCGCTGGCGCGTTTGTTGCGAAAGCGCAGGCCGGTCATCTCTTCCACCAGACCAGCGATTTTCGGCATCATCACGTTGTTCATGGTAGAAGTGCCGACCAGCACGCCTTTCGAACGGAAGACGTTGGTCAATATTTCATTTTTATCGCTGCGGGCGACGTTAAAGATTTTGACCGCCACGTTGGGGTCCACTTCGTTGATACCCTGTGCGATGGCATCCGCCATCATGCGAGTATTGTTCGACATGGTATCGTAGAAAATAGTGATACGATCTTCCTGATAATCTGCCGCCCATTTCAGATACAGCTCCACGATTTGCGTTGGGTTGTCGCGCCATACCACGCCGTGTGAGGTCGCAATCATATCCACCGGCAGGTTGAAGCCGAGGATTTCGGTAATTTTTGGCGTTACCAGACGGCTGAACGGCGTCAGGATATTGGCGTAGTAGCGCTGGCATTGTTCAAACAGCTCGGTTTGGTCCACTTCATCATTGAACAGGCGCTCGTCGCAGTAGTGCTGACCAAAGGCGTCGTTGCTGAATAACACCGCGTCGCCGGTCATATAGGTCATCATGCTGTCCGGCCAGTGCAGCATCGGCGTTTCTACGAAGATCAACTGCTTGCCGTTGCCGATATCCAACGTATCGCCGGTTTTCACCACCTTAAAATTCCATTCCGGATGATGGTGATGGCCGTTGATAGAATCAATGGCGTTGGCGGTACAGTAGATAGGCGTGTCCGGGATCTGCGCCATCAGTTCGGTCAGCGCGCCTGCATGGTCTTCTTCGGCATGGTTAATGATGATGTAGTCGATGTCCGCGAGGTCGATTTCACTGCGCAGATTTTGCACAAACTCACGGCTAAACTTATGATCGACGGTATCGATCAGCACATTCTTTTCTTCACGAATGAGATAGCTGTTATAGCTGCTGCCACGCAGAGTTTTGTATTCAGTGCCGTGAAAATCACGTACTTCCCAGTCGCGCTGGCCAACCCAATGAATATTATTTTTAACCAGGATAGACATAACCACCTCAATTCATTCAATGTTTGCAAAAAGTTGTTTTGCTTATTGCAGGTAGCGTGCCAATTTTACATCTTATTGATTTATATGGATTTATAATAATTTGTATTTTTGGTATAGTCAAAAAGACTATAAATGATGCTGTCAATATGACACTATAGGTTGTCAAAATGACAATGAGGTAATCATGAGTTTTTCCGTGGAGGTATTGGCGGGCATCGCCATTGAGTTACAACGCGGTATTGGGCATCAGGATCGTTTTCAGCGGCTGATTACTACGCTGCGTCAGGTGCTGGCGTGTGACGCCTCGGCGCTGCTGCGCTATGAATCACGACAATTTATTCCACTGGCGATTGATGGCCTGGCGCAGGACGTCCTCGGCAGACGTTTTACCCTGGAAGGCCATCCGCGCCTGGAAGCCATCGCCCGCGCGGGGGACGTGGTGCGTTTTCCGGCTGATAGCGATTTACCCGATCCGTATGACGGGTTAATTCCCGGACAGGAAAGCCTGAAAGTCCACGCCTGTGTTGGTCTGCCGCTGTTTGCCGGACAGAACCTCATCGGTGCGCTGACCCTTGATGCTATGACGCCGGAGCAGTTCGAGGTATTTAGCGATGAAGAACTACGGCTTGTCGCCGCGCTGGCCGCCGGGGCATTGAGTAATGCGCTGTTAATTGAACAACTGGAAAGCCAGAACATGTTGCCGGGGTCGTCAGGCGTGTTTGAACCGATAAAAGAGACGCACATGATCGGCCTGTCGCCGGCGATGACGCAGTTGAAAAAAGAGATCGAGATTGTGGCGGGCTCCGATCTTAACGTGCTGATCGGCGGTGAAACGGGGACCGGTAAAGAGCTGGTGGCGAAAGCTATTCACCAGGGCTCCCCCAGAGCGGTCAATCCGCTGGTCTATCTCAACTGCGCCGCGCTGCCGGAAAGCGTGGCGGAGAGCGAGTTGTTTGGTCATGTAAAAGGGGCTTTTACCGGGGCTATCAGTAATCGTAGCGGTAAGTTCGAAATGGCCGACAACGGTACGCTGTTTCTGGATGAGATTGGCGAACTGTCGCTGGCGCTACAGGCCAAACTACTTCGCGTGTTGCAGTATGGCGATATTCAGCGCGTCGGCGACGATCGTAGCCTGCGCGTGGATGTGCGGGTGTTGGCGGCGACCAACCGTGACCTGCGTGAAGAGGTGCTGGCGGGGCGTTTTCGCGCCGATCTGTTCCATCGCCTGAGCGTTTTTCCGCTCTTTGTGCCGCCGCTGCGCGAGCGCGGCGATGATGTGGTGCTGCTGGCGGGCTATTTTTGCGAGCAGTGCCGACTGCGGCTGGGGCTGTCCCGCGTGGTGCTGAGTCCCGGCGCGCGCCGCCATTTGCTCAACTATGGCTGGCCGGGCAACGTCCGGGAGCTGGAACATGCCATTCACCGTGCGGTTGTACTGGCGAGAGCGACCCGGGCAGGGGATGAGGTGGTACTGGAGGCGCAGCATTTTGCCTTGTCAGAGGACGTTTTACCCGCGCCGCCTGCGGAAAGCTTTCTGGCGCTGCCGACTTGCCGCAATTTGCGCGAATCGACGGAGAACTTCCAGCGAGAGATGATTCGCCAGGCGCTGGCGCAAAATAATCATAACTGGGCGGCCAGCGCGCGGGCGCTGGAAACCGACGTCGCCAACCTGCATCGGCTGGCGAAGCGTCTGGGATTGAAGGATTAGATAATCCCCGCCTGGTAGAAATCCTGCAGGTTAATGGCACCGGTGAGTTTGCCGTTTTCATCGACCACCGGCGCGGCGGTAATTTTGCGTTTCATCAGGAGCTCTTTGGCGTCAATGGCGCGGCTTTGCGCCTGGAGCGTAATACCGTTGGGCGTCATGGCTTCGCTTACCGGCGTGGTGAGCGCGCCGCCGCCCACCAGCCAGCGACGCAGGTCGCCGTCGGTAAAGACGCCTTTCACAACATGTTGCTCATCGCAAACCGCCACCAGCCCCAGCCCGGTACGGCTAAGTTCCAGCATGGCATCCATCACGCTGGTGGCAAGCATCACCTGCGGTATTGCATCGCCCTGGCGCATCAGGTGATGCACATTATTGAGCAAACGCGCGCCCAGTGCGCCAGCCGGATGCGAACGGGCGAAATCTTCTTCGTTAAAACCGCGCGCCTGCATGACCGCCATCGCCAGCGCATCGCCCATCATCAGCGTATTGACGGTACTGGATGTCGGCGCCAGATGCATCGGGCAGGCTTCTCGCTCGACGGAAATATCCAGAACGGCTTTTGCCGCTCGCCCCAGCGGAGAGTGAAGTTTACCGGTCATCGCCAGCAGCGCGACGGATTTATCTTCCAGACGCGGGATGATGAGGTCGAGTTCTTTTGCGCCGCCGGAATAGGAGATAAATAACATCACGTCGCGGCTTTCAATCATCCCCAGATCGCCATGCAGTGCTTCCGCCGGATGAACAAAAAAAGCGGGAGTACCGGTACTGGCAAGCGTCGCGGCGATTTTTTTACCAATATGACCTGACTTGCCAATGCCGGAAACGATCACTTTGCCTTCACAGTGAATAATGATATTGGCGGCACGGACAAAATCATCGCCCAGACGCTCCGGCAGACGGCTGGCTTCCTGTAGCTCCAGCATTAAGGTCTGACGGCCCGCGTTTAGTAGTGCATTACTCATTGTTTTCTCCGGTTATGATTACTTCAATCCCTTTTGCTTCCAGCGCCTGACGAAATGCCGGATCGATCCCCGCGTCCGTGATCAGTTTATCGACACTTTCCAGACTGCATACCACATTGGGGCTTTTACGACCAAATTTTGAGGAGTCCGCCATCAGAATCACCTCGCGTGCTGCATTGCACATTGCCTTACTGACGGTGTAAACCTCATTGAATGTGGTCACACCGACGTTCAGGTCAATACCGTCAGTTCCCATGAAAAGTTTATCAAAACTGAATTGCTCAAAGGCGTTTTCCGCCAGTTGACCGTGAAACGACGCCGATTTTTTACGGAAGGTACCGCCGGGCATCAGGATAGTTTGTTCGTTGTCCAGTTCCGATAGCGCGTTGACAATATGGAGGCTGTTGGTCATCACCGTGATGTTGCTAAAACGCGAAAGCAGCGGCACCATCTGTAACACGGTACTTCCGGCGTCCAGAATAATGGAATCGCCATCATGGATATATTTTACGGCGGCTGCGGCTATCAGCGCTTTTTTGTGGGTGTTGATAAGCGTTTTGTGATCAATAGGCGGATCGGACTCTTCTTTATTCAACACCACGCCGCCATAGGTGCGGATGACGGTTCCGGCATTTTCCAGAATGACCAGATCTTTACGGATAGTGGTGCCTGTCGTGTCAAAGTACTGGGCCAGTTCTTCAACCGAGCATTTTCCCTGTTTTTGCAGGTGCTCCAGAATCGCGGCCTGACGCTGACGAGGTTTCATAGGCGTGATTACCCTGACTTATGTATTTACCCGTCATACTTCACGCTGCATGTGCGTTGGCTTTCCTCGCTCACCCCGGTCACGTACTGATGTACGCTCCTGGGATTCACTGCGTCGCCGCCTTCCTGCAACTCGAATTATTTAGGGTATTGGTTGCAAAATGATAATTTCGCAAGCTATACGCATTCACAACGAAATTACCCATGTTTCAGTTTAAGCGCCAATGATAGTGCATTCTGCGCGAGCGAATCATGGGGAAAGATCACATCAGGCTGTAATTCATGCAAATGTTTTCCTTGCATTGCGGCAATTTTAACCGGTCTGGCGAATACCGTAAGGCCTTTCATCAATAAAGTGTCCGTCACCCGCTGCTGTTCGTCCAGCGCCACGGCAACCACCACCCGGGGCTTAAAACGCCCGCCGGAGCGCCCGACGCCGACCCGTCCCTGCTGGCTAAGTTTATCGAAGGCCCGATTAAAGCGGGAAATCTGCCAGCCGCCCAGCGCCAGTTGCGCACACCAGGCGATAACGGCGACGGTAATCAGAGTGGAAACCATAATGTGCTCCTGTTGTTTTGCCTGATGGCGGCGTAACCGTCTTATCCGGCCTACGGCGCCATCCGGCAATTCACGGTCAGAACATCACTTGACCGCCGGTTACGTTGATCGACTGCCCGGTGCAATAAGACGCTTTCGGGCTGGCATAAAATAGCAGCATGTTCAGCACATCCTGATAATCACACCCGCGTTTGAGCGGTACCTTATCAATGTAATACTGCTCCACCTCGTCGGGCTTAATGCCCAGTTTAGTGGCGTATTGCGGCAGCAGTGACTGGAACATCGGCGATTTCAACAGGTTGCCGAGCATCAACGAGTGTACGGTAATGCCGTATTCCGCCAGATCCAGCGCCAGAGACTGGGTTAACCCCACGCCGCCGAATTTCGCCGCGCTGTAGCCGGAGTTGTGTTTACTGCCCACTTTGCCGGATTTAGAGTTAATCTGAATAATGCGCCCCTGAATGCCGTCGCGGATCATCAGGCGGGAAAACTCACGGGCGCAGAGGAAATAGCCCACCAGATTCACCTGTAGCGAGCGGTCAAAATCGCCCAACTGGAAATCGCTGATAAACGCCGCTTTGGCGATACCCGCGCTGTAAACCAGCAGATCGACGCGCCCGAAAATCTCGTCTACGCCGCGGGACAGCGCCAGCACGCTCTGCTCGCTGGTGGCGTCGGCACCAAAACCGTACGCCATACCTTCGCCAAAATCGGCGTTAATTTCCTGGGCGACATTCGCGGCTTTATCGCTTTGAATATCAACCACCGCCACGCGGTATCCTTCTTCTGCAAGCCCACGGCAAAGGAATGCCCCCAGGGTCTGGCCTCCGCCAATGACAACGGCAACTTGATTCATGTTTTTTCTCCTTAAGCGACAAACGTCAAAATACAGCCCGGCGCGATATCGTCCGGTACAGGCCCCGCAACGTGTACGGTGCCGGGAAATTCTGCTTCGCGCAGACCATCGAAGCGCAAAGTGATATGCCCCAGTTCACGCAGGTTTTGCTCGGCTACGCTGCCGACCGCCGTGACCGGATAGCAATGTTGGCCCAATTCACACCGCGCGCCAGGCTGCAGCGCGCCGGTCAGTTCGCCATGACAATGGATGAAGCAAAATTCTTCGATATCCGCCGGCGCGCCTTCCCGAAACGTAATCAGCATCTGTTCGCCGAGCGCCTCCATCGCGCTCTGGCCGATACGGGTGATAGTGGTTTGATAAATCACGCTCATGTCTGAACCTCTTATTGATAGATAAAGCCGGAAACAAACCAGGCGATAAGTACCGTGGGCGCGCCAGTAAGGAAGCGTCCGACCAGCACAGAAGGTACGCCGACGCGAACGGTGTCTTGTTTCGCTTCCGCCAGTGACAGGCCGACCGGGATAAAGTCGCAGGCCGCCTGCGCGTTAATCGCGAACAGGGCGGGAAGCGCCAGATGCGGGGGGATATTGCCCAGACCTATCTGAACGCCGATCAGGACGCCAATGACCTGAGCGATAACCGCGCCAGGGCCGAGAAAGGGCGACAGCAGCGGGAAAGAGCAGATCAATGCCAGCGTCACCAGCCCCAGTGGATGGCTGGCTAATGGCGCCAGGCCGTGGGCGATCCAGTCGCCAAGACCTGAGGCCATAATGATGCCGATCAGCGCCGAAACGAACGCCATAAACGGCAGGATTGTTTTCAGAACCGTATCAATGGTGTCGCGACCGGACTGGAACAGTACCGCCACGGCGGAGCCCATTCCCATACCGACTTTTGCCAGCAGCCCGTCGCTCTGCTCGGTGATTTTTTTGCTGGTGTCGTAGTCACGTCCTGATGTCGTTTTGGCAGGCTGGGGACTGGCAGGCGTTTCGCCGACAAGAGTAATGTTTTCTTCTTTTACGCCGGAGACATAAATATCCTCAACAATATACTGCGCCAGTGGGCCGGACTTACCCGTCGAGTGAATATTAATGGTTGGAATCCGGCGTTTCGGATAGATACCGCAGCGCAGCGTACCGCCACAGTCGATAATGGCCGCGCCGATCTCCGCTTCCGGCGGTTCGCCTTCTTTAAAGCCGTCCACCGCTTGCCAGCCTGTTAGTTGCGCCAGTTTGTCGACGATCGCCGGGCGCGTACCGGCTGTGATATAGACGATCTTTTTGCCTGGCGTAACGTCCAGCTCAAGCGGGCCACCCCAGCCGCCGGCGCCTTTCTCAATACGAACCCGTGTCATGATACCGCTCCTGTCAGATGTACTTTCTGCTCAAGTTGAATCCCCATTTTTTTCTCAAAAATAGCGGTGGTGAGATCGGTGACCCAACCGCGGAAGAAGTTCGTCACCAGACCTACCAGCAGATAGCTCACCGCGAGCGGGCCGAGAGGAAGCCCTAACGTGGTGAGTCCGCTGGCGATACCCAGATAAACAAACAGTTCGCCGGGATTGATATGCGGAAACAGACCGTTCATGGAGTGACAGCTATAGGAGGCCGCCGCGTAATAGCTCGGCTTGTACTTCTCCGGCATAAAGCGTCCCAGACTCAGGGTCATCGGATTACAAAAAACAAATGTCCCGATACACGGTAAAAGCAGGTAACGAGATAGCGGATTTCCGGCGCAACGTTGGGCAAAACGCTCAATACGCTGCTGGCCGATAAAATTGATGAGCGCATTCATGATAACCAGCAGGCTTATCAGTAGCGGAAGAATACCTGTCACCATACCGGTAAACACCTCTCCGCCTTTCTGGAATAACCCGATGAACCACTCCGCACCATGTGTAATGGTTTCGATCATTGTTCTCTCCTGTAGGGTTTTTAGTTTTCTTGCTAATTTCCTGTTCATTTTAATCATGTTGAAAGATTCAAAAGTGTTATTGTGATCGCAAAATAAAAGAAAAATATTTTAAGTTGAAAGTTTGTGGGGTGGGGGAGCAGATACAAACTGAAAAGAGGAGAAAGGTGATTTATTCTCTTGTGCCGCTTCCTTGTGCGGCGGGGGATGCTTTACCATACTTCTCCCTGGCTGAATTTGTTTAATGGATGTCTCATGTTCAAGCGTCGTTATGTAGCGTTACTTCCACTTTGCGTATTGCTTGCTGCCTGTAGCAGCACGCCAAAATCTTCCGAGACTCAAGCGACGACGGGCACGCCTTCCGGCGGCTTCCTGCTTGAGCCGCAGCATAACGTCATGCAAATGGGCGGCGACTTCGCCAACAACCCTCATGCGCAGCAGTTCATTGATAACATGGTCAGTAAACACGGTTTCGACCGTCAGCAACTGCAGGAGATCCTCTCGCAGTCTAAAAGACTGGATTACGTCCTGCGTCTGATGGACAGACAAGCGCCGACCACTCAGCCGCCCGCCGGACCAAATGGCGCCTGGCTGCGTTATCGCAAACAATTTATTACGCCGGATAACGTGCAAAACGGCGTCGTGTTCTGGAATCAGTATGAAGACGCGCTGAACCGCGCCTGGCAGGTATACGGCGTACCGCCGGAAATCATCGTGGGGATTATCGGCGTGGAAACCCGCTGGGGACGTATCATGGGGAAAACGCGGATTCTGGACGCGCTGGCGACGCTGTCATTTAACTATCCGCGCCGGGCGGAATATTTCTCCGGCGAGCTGGAAACCTTCCTGCTCATGGCGCGCGATGAGCAAGACGATCCGCTCAATCTGAAAGGTTCCTTTGCGGGCGCGATGGGCTACGGCCAGTTTATGCCATCTTCCTATAAAGAATATGCGGTCGATTTCAATGGCGATGGGCACATTAACTTGTGGGATCCGGTAGATGCCATCGGCAGTGTGGCGAACTACTTCAAGGCGCATGGTTGGGTGAAAGGCGATACGGTTGCGGTGCCGGCGAATGGTCAGGCGCCGGGACTGGCGAATGGTTTCAAAACAAAATACAGCCTCTCTCAGCTTGCCGCCGCAGGCTTAACGCCGCAGCAATCGCTGGACAATCATCAGGAAGCCAGCCTGCTGCGCCTGGATATCGGTACGGGCTACCAGTACTGGTACGGCCTGCCGAACTTCTACACCATTACCCGATATAACCACAGCACGCATTATGCGATGGCGGTTTGGCAACTGGGGCAGGCGGTAGCGCTGGCGCGGGTGCGCTAATTTACGCTTAGGGAGGGGAGCACCCCCTCCGCTATTATTATGGCTTTTTGGGCTGATTCTCTGCCTGCAAGTGGGATATCTTCTTTGATAGTGCCAGACTATATCCCAGACATCCCAGGCCTAAGATAATTTGACCGCCATCATACGGTTCAAAATAGCCTGACGACAATATATTCAGTACTCCCATTCCTAATGAACATACTCCACCCACAATTAACCACAGCCGTAGTTGACAGGTTTGTTTCAGTTTGTGCTGTGTGCTTTCCGTTTTTTTGAGTGACATCCTTGCTTTCTCTCCGTGCGTGTAAATTTAGCGACATGGTACTGCTATTTAGTCATGTGCTACCTCATTTCATTCTGCATAAATAACCTGCTGGCATTTTTTCGGAATCCGACTCGTAAAATCGACTGCTCGTCCCCACCTCTGGTGAGAAAGTGCTATCTTGTGCGGCAGGATTTCTAACTGACAGAGGTCATGATGACTGACAGTGAACTGATGCGGCTTAGCGAACAGGTCGGACTGGCGTTAAAAGCGTGCGGGGCGACCGTAACGACAGCAGAGTCCTGTACCGGCGGCTGGCTGGCGAAAGCCATTACCGACATCGCCGGAAGCTCCGCCTGGTTTGAACGCGGCTTTGTCACCTATAGTAATGAAGCCAAAGCGCAGATGATTGGCGTGAGTGAAGAGACCCTGGCGCAGCATGGCGCGGTCAGCGAACCCGTAGTGGTCGAAATGGCGATCGGGGCGCTGAAGGCCGCTCGCGCCGATTTTGCTGTCGCTATTAGCGGGATTGCCGGGCCGGATGGCGGCAGTGAAGAAAAGCCGGTTGGTACGGTGTGGTTTGCTTTCGCCAGCGTCAGCGGAGAAGGGATTACGCGTCAGGAATGCTTCAACGGCGACCGTGAATCGGTGCGTCGACAGGCGACGACGTACGCGCTACACACCCTGTGGCAACAATTTCTACAAAACACTTGATACTGTATGAGCATACAGTATAATTGCTTCAACAGTACGAATTCACTATCCGGTTCAATACCAAGTTGCATGACAGGAGTAATAATGGCTATCGACGAAAACAAACAGAAAGCGTTGGCGGCAGCACTGGGCCAAATTGAAAAGCAATTTGGTAAAGGCTCCATCATGCGTCTGGGTGAAGACCGTTCTATGGATGTGGAAACTATCTCCACCGGTTCGCTTTCACTGGACATCGCACTCGGTGCGGGCGGTCTGCCGATGGGGCGTATCGTCGAAATTTACGGGCCGGAATCTTCCGGTAAAACGACCCTGACGCTACAGGTGATTGCCGCTGCGCAGCGTGAAGGTAAAACCTGTGCGTTTATCGATGCGGAACACGCGCTTGACCCTGTTTACGCACGCAAGCTGGGCGTCGATATCGATAACCTGCTCTGTTCTCAGCCGGATACCGGCGAGCAGGCGCTGGAAATCTGTGACGCGCTGGCGCGTTCAGGCGCGGTGGACGTCATTGTGGTCGACTCCGTAGCGGCGCTAACGCCGAAAGCGGAAATCGAAGGCGAAATCGGCGACTCTCATATGGGCCTCGCGGCGCGTATGATGAGCCAGGCGATGCGTAAGCTGGCGGGGAACCTGAAACAGTCCAACACGCTGTTGATTTTCATCAACCAGATTCGTATGAAGATTGGCGTGATGTTCGGTAACCCGGAAACCACCACCGGCGGTAACGCGCTGAAATTCTACGCCTCTGTTCGTCTTGATATCCGTCGAATTGGCGCGGTGAAAGAGGGCGATAATGTCGTGGGTAGCGAAACGCGTGTGAAAGTGGTGAAAAACAAAATCGCCGCGCCGTTTAAGCAGGCCGAGTTCCAGATCCTCTACGGCGAAGGCATCAACTTCTATGGCGAACTGGTTGACCTGGGCGTGAAAGAGAAGCTGATCGAGAAAGCGGGCGCATGGTACAGCTACAACGGCGAGAAGATTGGCCAGGGTAAAGCGAACGCGACTACCTGGCTGAAAGAGAACCCGGCGACAGCGAAAGAGATTGAGAAAAGGGTTCGTGAATTACTGTTGAGTAATCAGAATGCCACGCCCGATTTCGCCGTTGACGATAGCGAAGGCGTTGCAGAAACCAACGAAGATTTTTAATCATCAGGTGATGGTGGGTCGGACAAAACGAAGCCGCCATTCAGCAAAACGTTAAATTACCATCAAGGGCTGCATTTATGCGGCCCTTTTGGCATTTCTCCCTGTTAAGGTTTTTTATGAGTGAACCCACATCGCGCCGTCCCGCTTATGCTCGTCTCCTTGATCGTGCGGTACATATTCTTGCTGTCCGCGATCACAGCGAGCAGGAATTACGGCGTAAACTCTCCGCGCCGGTGATGGGCAAAAATGGGCCGGAAGAGATTGATGCGACGGCAGACGATTATGAACGCGTGATCGCCTGGTGCCACGAACATCACTATCTTGATGACGAGCGCTTCGTGATGCGCTTTATCGCCAGTCGTAGCCGCAAAGGCTATGGCCCGGCGCGTATTCGCCAGGAGTTGAATCAGAAAGGCATTTCCCGTGAATCGACTGAAAAAGCGATGCGAGAATGTGAAATTGACTGGAGTGAAATGGCACGTGAACAGGCCGTTCGCAAATATGGCGAGCCGCTCCCTTCAAACTTTTCAGAAAAGGTTAAGGTACAGCGCTTTTTGCTCTATCGCGGGTATCTGATGGACGATATCCAGCAAATATGGCGAAATTTTGCAGATTGAGCGCATACGGGATTTTACTTCCCGGTAAAGAAAACTTATCTTATTCCCACTTTTTCCGTCTGGACGCGGGTTGCTTAACGGCGAACAGCGTCTGCGACGAATATTCCTTAAATACACAAAATCATTCAAGCCGCATCAAAGCGGCAAGTGAGCCTCGGGAACGCGTGACCGGGAAACTCGCAGCCAACGCAGAAGCGGCCTGAAGGATGAAGTGTAGCTTGATTTCAGGATAATTATGAGCAAGAGCACCGCTGAGATCCGTCAGGCGTTTCTCGACTTTTTCCATAGTAAAGGGCATCAGGTAGTTGCCAGCAGTTCCCTGGTGCCTAACAATGACCCCACTCTGTTGTTTACCAATGCCGGGATGAACCAGTTCAAGGATGTTTTCCTTGGGCTCGATAAACGTAATTATTCCCGTGCAACCACTTCCCAGCGTTGCGTACGCGCGGGGGGTAAACACAACGATCTGGAAAACGTCGGATACACTGCACGTCACCATACTTTCTTCGAAATGCTGGGCAACTTCAGCTTCGGCGATTACTTCAAACACGACGCCATTCAGTTCGCATGGGAATTACTGACCGGTGAAAACTGGTTTGCTCTGCCAAAAGAGCGTTTATGGGTCACCGTCTATGAAACCGACGACGAAGCCTATGAGATCTGGGAAAAAGAAGTCGGCATCCCGCGCGAGCGTATCATCCGCATCGGCGACAATAAAGGCGCGCCATACGCATCGGATAACTTCTGGCAGATGGGCGACACCGGTCCCTGTGGTCCGTGCACCGAAATCTTCTACGATCATGGCGACCACATCTGGGGCGGCCCTCCGGGAAGCCCGGAAGAAGACGGCGATCGCTATATTGAGATCTGGAACATCGTCTTTATGCAGTTCAACCGTCAGGCTGACGGGACTATGGAACCATTGCCGAAACCGTCTGTAGATACCGGTATGGGGCTGGAGCGTATTGCCGCGGTACTGCAACACGTTAACTCTAACTATGATATCGACCTGTTCCGCACGTTGATTGAAGCGGTAGCGAAAGTCACCGGCGCCACCGATCTGGGTAATAAGTCGCTGCGCGTTATCGCCGACCACATCCGTTCCTGTGCATTCCTGGTTGCCGATGGCGTGCTGCCGTCGAATGAAAACCGTGGCTATGTGCTGCGTCGCATTATTCGTCGCGCGGTTCGTCACGGCAACATGCTGGGCGCGAAAGAGACCTTCTTCTACAAGCTGGTTGGGCCGCTGATTGAGGTAATGGGCTCCGCAGGCGAAGAGTTGAAACGTCAGCAGGCGCAGGTCGAGCAGGTTCTGAAAACGGAAGAAGAGCAGTTCGCCCGTACGCTGGAGCGCGGTCTGGCACTGCTGGATGAAGAACTGGCGAAATTGCAGGGCGACACCCTGGACGGCGAAACCGCTTTCCGTCTGTATGATACTTATGGTTTCCCGGTCGATCTAACGGCGGACGTCTGCCGTGAGCGCAACATCAAAGTCGACGAAGCCGGTTTTGAAGCCGCTATGGAAGAGCAACGCCGTCGTGCGCGCGAAGCTAGCGGTTTTGGCGCGGACTACAACGCGATGATCCGCGTTGATAGCGCTTCTGAATTTAAAGGTTATGACCATCTGGAACTGAACGGCAAAGTGACTGCGCTGTTTGTCGATGGTAAAGCGGTTGAAGCGATTAACGCGGGACAGGAAGCGGTTGTCGTGCTGGATCAGACCCCATTCTATGCGGAATCAGGCGGTCAGGTTGGCGATAAAGGCGAGCTGAAAGGCGCTGGATTTACTTTCGCTGTGGACGACACGCAAAAATATGGTCAGGCGATTGGTCACCTCGGCAAATTGTCTGCGGGCGCTCTGAAAGTGGGCGATGCGGTACAGGCTGACGTAGATGAAGCGCGTCGCGCACGTATCCGTCTGAACCACTCCGCCACGCACCTGATGCACGCGGCGTTGCGCCAGGTGCTTGGGACACACGTTGCGCAGAAAGGTTCGCTGGTTAGCGATAAAGTGCTGCGCTTCGACTTCTCGCACAATGAAGCGATGAAGCCGTCGGAGATTCGTCAGGTTGAAGATTTGGTGAATGCGCAAATTCGCCGCAACCTGCCGATTGAAACGAACATCATGGATCTCGACGCGGCGAAGGCGAAAGGCGCCATGGCGCTGTTTGGCGAGAAATATGACGAACGTGTACGCGTTCTGAGCATGGGCGATTTCTCTACCGAACTGTGCGGCGGTACTCACGCCAGTCGTACCGGTGATATCGGTCTATTCCGTATTATCTCTGAGTCCGGCACCGCAGCGGGCATTCGTCGTATTGAGGCGGTAACCGGTGAAGGCGCTATGGCCACCGTTCATGCGCAAAGCGATCGCTTAAACGATATTGCGCATCTGCTGAAGGGCGACAGCCAGAATCTGGGCGACAAAGTGCGTGCCGTGCTGGAACGTACACGTCAGCTGGAAAAAGAGTTGCAGCAGTTGAAGGACCAGGCCGCAGCGCAGGAGAGTGCAAATCTTTCCAGTAAAGCGGTCGATCTCAACGGCGTGAAGCTCCTGGTCAGCGAGCTTGCTGGTATTGAGCCGAAAATGCTGCGAACCATGGTTGATGATCTGAAAAATCAACTGGGGTCTACCGTTATCGTACTGGCAACGGTTGTTGAAGGTAAGGTTTCTCTGATTGCGGGCGTGTCGAAGGATGTGACCGACCGGGTTAAAGCAGGGGAATTGATTGGTATGGTCGCTCAGCAGGTGGGCGGTAAGGGTGGCGGTCGTCCGGACATGGCGCAAGCCGGTGGTACGGATGCGGCAGCTCTGCCTGCAGCGTTAGCCAGTGTACAAGGCTGGGTCAGCGCAAAATTGCAATAATTATAAGCGTTCGTTGGCGCCGCAGCCCGTGCTGCGGCGTTTACGTCAACGCTATCGACAACGATAAAGTCAGGTTGAAGTTTTGTATATCGGCTAAACTTAGGTTTAACAGAATGTAATGCCATGACTGCTTACACCTAAGGTGTTTGTCATCGCTTACTTTTTGGCGTTATATGATGGATAATGCCGGGATACAGAGAGACCCGACTCTTTTAATCTTTCAAGGAGCAAAGAATGCTGATTCTGACTCGTCGAGTTGGTGAGACCCTCATGATTGGCGATGAGGTCACCGTGACAGTTTTAGGGGTGAAGGGCAACCAGGTGCGTATTGGCGTGAACGCCCCGAAAGAAGTTTCTGTCCATCGTGAAGAGATCTACCAGCGTATCCAGGCTGAAAAATCCCAGCAGTCCAGTTACTAAGGTTTTCGCGTCTCACTTTTCGGGTGAGACGCAGCCTCTCTTCTCGCTCGCCCGCGTTGTCCCTTCATGACTTTTTTCAACCTCACTGTTGATATGGTGCGCTTTTGGCGGCCAGCGTGTCATCAAATTATCTGTTGATAAAACACTCTTTTTGGCTTTTTTACAGACTAATTGAGCGTGAAGTGTGCAAACGATAAAAGCTCTGGAAAAATTGTTTGACTTATAAGTCCCAGAAAGTAATATGTGCGCCACGCAGCGACGATGAGCAGAACAAGTTCTTCGAAGCACTCGTAAGAGGCGTGTGGTGAGGTGGCCGAGAGGCTGAAGGCGCTCCCCTGCTAAGGGAGTATGCGGTCAAAAGCTGCATCCGGGGTTCGAATCCCCGCCTCACCGCCATTTGCATCCGTAGCTCAGCTGGATAGAGTACTCGGCTACGAACCGAGCGGTCGGAGGTTCGAATCCTCCCGGATGCACCATCTCTTACTTGATACGGCTTTCCCGCGGTATCAAAATCTGCAGTAAAGTAAGTTTCCCGATGCATCCGTAGCTCAGCTGGATAGAGTACTCGGCTACGAACCGAGCGGTCGGAGGTTCGAATCCTCCCGGATGCACCATATTCTCCGTACTTTCAGTGATGAAGATACGGATAAGATAAGCGGTAATCACCGCTGGCACCAGGAAGGATAACGTTGCGTCAGCAACGGCCCAAAGGGCGAGCCGTAAGGCGAGTAATCCTCCCGGATGCACCATCTCTTAATTGATACGGCTTTCACCGCGGTATCAATATCAGCAGTAAAGCAAGTTTCCCAATGCATCCGTAGCTCAGCTGGATAGAGTACTCGGCTACGAACCGAGCGGTCGGAGGTTCGAATCCTCCCGGATGCACCATATTCTCCGTACTTTCAG